>JBKJUN010000215.1:0-4938 GCA_046590555.1 Bryobacter sp.
TTCAACACACAAAAGCCAGATCCAAAATCGCGATACGCATGATGTGTGCCGCCGGCCAGCACGCCGCTCCAGCCCTCAACCAGCGCTCTACGAGAAGCGGCCACCGTCCCACCCACACTCGACAAACTTCGAGCAATTAACTCCGGCACCTGAGGAAAGCCAATCCTTCGAATCTCCTGCTCACTCAGCCTGCCACTCAGGAAAGCATCAACATAACCGGCATCATGCACCCGCAACAAATCTTCACGCCGCGCCATCGGTCCCGGCGCGAATCGAAACTGCGGCTCGCTCTCCAACTCCTGCCGAATCAGCCTGTACTTCTCCATCGGAAACTTATGCCCGCCCGGCAGCGGAATATCGTGATGATCGCAGTAGTACAGAACAGTCATGCGACCAATTAAGCCATCTGCTCGCAATGCAAAGCAAGCCAATCTACCAGCGGCCCGGCAAACGGCAGAATCCCTTTGTAGCGCAACATATCCTGTGGGCAACTATGCAACACCCCCAACAGAATCTTCTGCTGCTCACCCGTCAGACTCTCCACCGTCTGCGTGTAAGTGTGTACCGTAAACAAAATCGTCCGGCTCTGCTCCAGCAAACTCAAGGTCTGCCTCTCGGCCCTCATCCAGCAATGCAATCCCGCATTCTGAGCATCGACTTCCAGATTCCACTCAGCAACTTGTCCATCCCATCGGGAAGTCAGATCCAGTTGCCCCGTTGACTTCACCGCCCAGTTCAATCGTGAAACAGTCCTGCCCGGCTTCAGCCGCTCCAGCAGCTTCTCACTCGACGGCCCGATCGTCTTGTCAAAATCCGGCACCGGCCCATGTATCTCCATAAACGGCCGCCCCATCTTGTCATTAAGACACCATGCATTGGCAAAACACAGATGCCCCGCAATCAGCCGCAGTCCCGGCTGCTTTGCATCCAGAATCAGCAGATCCTCCTGCACACCATTCCCTGCCCCAAGCATCGGACATCGCTCTACGAAATCAACACTCACCCCACTCGAACTACGAATCCACTCCACCAATTCCAATTGCGCTTCGCCAGACTCAGGCAACGCCTGGCAATAGTAAGACTCATCAAAGGCAATACACTCGCGCTTCAGCCCAAGCTCGACATCCAACTCCTTATCCGCCTCAAAGATCTCCGACACCGAAACCAGCGGTGTCGCCCCAATCCTCAACTCATACTCGGGCTGCCGCAGCGGAAAGTACCGAGCCGGAATCACAGTTCCTCCTTCGGTACAGCCGCAAGCCCAAACAAGGCCAAAAAGAGCGTCAACACTTCAGAGTCCCCAAGATTGTGTTCAAAGAGTCCGCTCGCCGCCAGCCCCGCCATTGCCGCCAGAGCGAAGTACCGGATAGGCGATGGCCTCTGAATCCACGACCGCAGATTCAAGCCAACAAAGACGAAGAAACAAAGCAGCGCCGGCAATCCGCGCTCGGCCGCATACTGCAAGTAGAGATTATGCAGATGGCCGTAGTAGCCATCAGGCAGCGGCTTCGCCGCGCGCTCAGCCGTCAGATATTCACGAAAGTGTTTGCCCGGCCCCTCAGGCCCAAGCCCCAACACTGGATGAGCCGTAATCATTCTCCATCCAACCTCGCGAGTCACCTCGCGATGAGCGTTGGAATCCACCTCCCCATGCGGCCGCACAATACTCTCCATTCGACTGCGGATCGCCCCCGGTGCAACCAGATAAGTCAGAGCCACCACCACAGGCAGTGACAACAATGACCATGGCCGCCAGCACGCCATCAGAACTGCCGCAGAACACCCTACCCCAAGCCAGATCGATCTAGTCTGCCCCAACAGAATCGCCACACCAAACACACCCAGCAAAGCAACCAGCCCAACCCGGCGCAACAAACTCTGCCTCGTAAACAACAACACCGCACCTGCCAGCGAGAACGCAATCATCATATGCGCACCAAAGGTCATCCAGTGGCTCATGAACCCCGTGATCCGATCGGCCACATAAGCCAGGTAAAAATCCTGCTGCGCCGCAACCGCAGCTTGCCACTTCGAGTAATATTCCCAAAAGCTCCACAATGCGGAAGCCCCCGCAACAAGACAGACGGGCCAAACGATAGCCGCGCGAGGGAATCCCCGCGCCAGCAACGTTGCCCCCAGCGGTAGTAACGTCCAGAGATAGAGTTTCTTGATCTGCGGCAGCGCACTCCGCGCCTCTCCACTCACCAGCGCCGCCACAATCGTCAGGCCCAGAAACGCCGCCGCCCACCCCATCCCCACCGGCCATTCCGGCTTCTCTCTCAAAGACAAAAACAGCGCCAGCGCCAACCCCAGCAGGATTTGGCTCGCCGCAATGGAACAGAAGACCATCACAATGGAACTCGCCAAAGCCATCCCCGCCAGATCTCGTCGCGAAATTGACACAGCTTTCATCGTAGTATTGATACACAAGGCTTCAAGGGCAAATGGAACTTTATCTTTTACGGCACGGCATCGCGGAAGACCTGTCCTCCTCCGGACGAGACGCAGATCGCACCCTCACAACTGAAGGAAAACGCAAACTCCGCGAGATTCTCAAAGTAGCTGCCCAAGCTGAATTGCGCCCTACTTTGATCTTATCGAGCCCCTACAAGCGGGCCATCGAAACGGCTGCCATCGCTGCCAAATCCCTCGACTACAAAACAGACATTCTCCAGTCCAGCGCCTTCGTCCCCAACGCCCATCCCAACGAATTGTGGGAAGAAGTCCGCATGCACAAGTCAGAACCCAGACTCCTGATCGTCTCCCACGAACCCCTTCTCAGCAGCGCAGCATCCCTGATCCTAAATTCCAGCAGCCTCCGCGTCGACTTCAAAAAAGGAGCCATCCTCCGCATCGACCTCGAAGGCTTCTCAACCCAACCTCACGGCACCTTGAAGTGGTATCTCACCCCCCGCCTGGTCGCCTAGCGCAGTGCATCAATAACCACAACTTCACTGATTTGTAGGCCTTGCTCTAAGCCCCTTCTGCAAGAGAAAGAAAAGCCCAATTCTTCCTTCATAAGTCGAAACGCTACGATAGTTAGACAGATGGAGACGAACAAGCCAGAGATCGTAAGCGAAGACAAGCACATCGAAAGATTGCTTGCCAACGCCTTTGGCGGCCCACCCACCCTTCAGCGCATCAGTCATGTAGCTCGCAAGTATGAAACCACCGTGCTCAGCGTCTCCGGCCACCCTGAACCTGAGCTATCCTCACACGCAACCATCGGCCTCTGGCGCACTCCACTCACGGCCCTCAAGATCCCGGAAACTCAGCGGCTCGAACTGGTCGGCATATTTGAGACCAATAAAGAGGGATGCCGCGAAGTCCTTGCATCCGCTGCTTTCCGCATCATGCGAACACAGAAATACCTCTCCTCAGGCAACGTCATCCAGGACTGCCTCCACGAGTGGTACCCCAAAGCATCCGTGCCACATCTCTACTTCGTCGACGCAATTCACTGGAGCTTTCCCCAGCTCAAACCAGCCGCAATGGGTCCCCTCACCATCCGCTTCCTCCAGGCAATCCCTATCGCCGAATCCGAGTATCAATTCCTCCAGGAACACGGCAGCCGCGCCCTCGAGTCCAAACTCCTCGGCAGCAGCGCAAACATCTGGGACCTCAAACGTCTACCCGCAATCTAGCCCACATGCGACTCATCATCTACGACCCGGCCTTCGCCTACTTCGAACCACTACTCAAGAAGCTCATCGACACACAGTGGGAGATCGAAGGCGAATGGGGCGATGAATCCTGGCTGCGCCAGGAACTCCGAGGTGCCGACGCCATCCTCACCAGCAACTTCCAACCGGAATGGCGCGCGCTCGCCCGCAACCTCAAAGCAGTTTTCATCCCCGGCGCAGGAGTCCCCCACAGCGACTCAAACGACATCCCCAACGGTTGCCTGCTCTCCAACGTCTACGAACACGGCCCACCCATCGCCGAGTATGTTTTCTACGTCATGCTCCGCCATCTCACCAGGATTGAAGAGCACGCCAACGCCTTCCGGCAAGGTAATTGGAGCGGCAGTGCCCGCACCGCCGGACAAGTCCATCAGGAGCTCTCCGGCAAAACCATCTCCCTGCTCGGCTACGGCACAATAGGCAAAGCCGTCGCCACCAGAGCCGAAGCCTTCGGCATGAAAGTCCTCACCAAGCGCAGCACCCACGAAGATCCCGGCTTCTACACCCACTGCGACTTCCTGGTCATCTCCTGTCCACTCACTGAAGACACACGACGCCTCATCACCTACAAGCAGCTCGAATCCCTCAAGCCCGGCGCAATGCTGATCAACGTCGCCCGTGGCGAAATCATCGACGAATCCGCACTCTACACTGCCCTCTCCGCACGCAGCCTCTATGCCGCACTCGATGCCTGGTATCAATACCCAACCGACATTAACCAGACCCTCAACGGCTCGCGTCTCCCCTTCCATGAGTTACCCAACGTTTTGGTCACGCCTCACCTCAGCGCCTGGACCGGCAAAATGATCGAACGAAGAATGACGCGGATTGCCACCAACCTCGACCGTCTGGCCAAAGGGGAACCGCTGGAGCGCATCGTCCTCACCGGCACCTGGGAACCCTAAGCTCCCTCAGCCTTAAGCTTTAATCTTGTACAAGCGATGGGCGTTCCCCCAGGTCACTTTGGTCAGCGCCCCGCCATCCAGATTCTTGTTCAAGATCCCAAGCGTCTCGCGAGCCACACACTTGCCAGCCATCCTGCTCGCCGTCGGATTCTTTTGTTGTGACACTCCACTCCCACGTCCATCCGAACAAGCGCAATCACTCCCGAACATCAACTTGTTCTGATGCCGCTTCAGGAATCCAGCCGTAAACTCCGGGTCGCGTGACATGGCATTGTTGCCTGAGTTCGCCGACAGATCCCCGTACATGTTTTCAAAATCCGCCAGCAGTTTGTCAGTCACCCCGCCCTTCT
>JBKJUN010001036.1:0-5748 GCA_046590555.1 Bryobacter sp.
TCCAGGATCTCGACGATCAGCCGCACGATGCTGGAGCCCTACCACGGCCGCATCTTTGACCCGGCTTGCGGGTCCGGCGGCATGTTCGTGCAGTGCGCCAATTTTGTGCAGCGCCACCAGAAGAATGCGACCCGCGAGCTGACCGTGTTCGGCACCGAGAAGGCCGCTGACACGGTCAAGCTCGGCAAGATGAACCTCGCCGTGCATGGCCTGTCAGGCGACATCCGCGAGTCCAACACCTACTACGAAGACCCGCACAAGGCGCTCGGCCGCTTCGACTTCGTCATGGCCAACCCGCCATTCAACGTCTCCGGCGTGGACAAGGACCGCCTCAAGGACGACCGGCGCTTTGCCCTGGGCCTGCCCAACACCGACAACGCCAACTACTTGTGGATCCAGCTTTTCCACTCGGCGCTTAACGATACGGGCCGCGCTGGGTTCGTCATGGCCAACTCGGCTGGCGATGCACGAGGCAGCGAGCTGGAGATTCGCAAGAAGCTGATCCAGTCCGGCGCAGTAGACGTGATTGTGAGCATCGGCTCCAATTTCTTCTATACGGTCACGCTCCCCTGCACGCTGTGGTTCTTCGACAAGGGAAAGCGCCACGGCTCGCGCAAGGACAGGGTGCTGTTCGTGGACGCACGGCTCTACTTCAAGCAAGTCACCCGGGCCATCCGCGAGTTCGCGCCAGAACAACTTGAGTTCCTCGCTAACGTTGTGCGCCTTCATCGCGGTGAGGCGCCGGAGTTTGCCAGCGATAGCCAAGCAGTGCTGAGGGAAAAGTTCCCGGATACGTTGTTTCGCGACGTGCCGGGCCTGTGCAAGAGCGCCACGCTGGAGGAGATCGAGGCGCAGGGCTGGAGCCTGAACCCCGGGCGCTATGTAGGCGTGGGTGAGCGTGCGGCAGACGAGTTCGATTTTGTAGAAAGGCTGGAGGAGTTGAACGAGGAGCTGGCGTCTCTCAACCTTGAGGCAAGTGAGCTGCAAGAGCGCATTACCACGAACGTCTCTTCGCTTGTCGAGGGAACGCTCCGTGCTGGCTAAAGCAAAGATGGAGACCATCTGCTCGGTCGTGACAGATGGAACGCATGACTCGCCGAAGCTGCAAAGCTCCGGAGTGCCATTCATTAAGGGCAAACACATCTCGAAAGGCTTCGTTGATTTCGATTCCTGCGACTTCATCACCGAAGCCGATCATGCAGAGGCTTGCCGACGAGTGAGGCCGCAATCTGGTGATGTGTTGTTCTCGAATATCGGCTCGGTTGGAGACACTGCGAGAGTTCCACCCGGGCGTGAGTTCAGCATTAAGAACGTGGCTCTGTTTCGCCCTGACCCAGGCAAAATTGACCCGCGTTACTTCTATTACCTCGTGGTCAATCCGACGTTCAAAGAATCAATCCTGAGCCTAAAATCTGGGTCAGCGCAGCCGTTCCTTACTCTCGGCAGCTTGCGCGGTTTCGAGGCGACATATCACACAGATCGACCACAGCAACGCCGCATAGCCTCCATCCTTTCCGCCTACGACGACCTAATCGAAAACAACTATCGGCGTATTGCGATTTTGGAGGAAATGGCCCGACGCATCTACGAGGAGTGGTTCGTCCGCTTCCGCTTTCCCGGCCACGAAACCGAGCGGATGGTTGAGTCCGAACTGGGGCCGGTGCCGAACGGGTGGAAGGTGCAACGCCTTGATGAACTTGCAGAAATTAGAGGTGGAAAACAGTTAGAAAAGGAGAGCATCTCCTTAGATGGCACGTATCCCGTTTATGGCGGCAACGGCATTCAGGGCTTTAGCGAAATTTCGACGCATCGAGGCTTCGTAATCGCATTTGGTCGAGTCGGGGCGTACTGCGGGTCGATTCACTGGTCTCTGTGTGGCGCATGGCTAAACAACAACTCATCGTCTGTTGTTCCACATGACTATCCGGAGCTCATTCTCCAGCACCTCTTAAACTTTGATTTCGGGCCCCTGCGTGGCGGAGCAGCCCAACCGTTCATTTCCAACGGCGCGCTGGCGGGTGCAAAGTTCGCAATGCCAAGTGACGAAATAGCGAGGCGTTTTGTGCAGATTCTCAATCCTATGCGCTGTTCCCAGCATCGCTTGATTCGATCCATTTCTAACCTACGAATCACCCGCGACCTCCTGCTGCCCAAACTCATCTCAGGGGAGTTGGATCTGTCGGCACTAACTAAGTCGGAAGCCATCGCTTCATGAGCCCGACTACCGGCATCAGAGAGATGTCCGCCAGCTACGGCGAGCTGATGCTCGTCGAGCAGCCGGCGATTGATCTCCTTGAATCGCTGGGCTGGACGCACGCCAACCTCTTCGCCGAGACCTTCGGCCCACTGGGCACTGAGGGACGCGAAGGTGAGCACCAGGTCATCCTCAAGAGGCGGTTACTTAGGGCTCTGGAGAAGCTCAATCCAAGCCTGCCCGACGACGCATACGAACAGGCCATCGAGCAGCTTGCGCAGGACCGCTCGAAACAGATTGCTGTCAACGCCAATCGAGACCTATATCGCCTGCTCAAGGATGGCGTGAAGGTGACAGTTCCTGATGAGCACGGTGGGCAGGCCACTGAAACGCTGCGAGTGATTGACTGGACGTCGCCGGGCAACAACGACTACTTCCTGACCTCGCAGATGTGGGTGGCTGGCGACATGTACCGCCGTCGCTGCGATCTGCTGGCGTTCATCAACGGGCTCCCGCTGGTCTTCATCGAGTTGAAGAAGCCGAGTACACACCTCAAGAGCGCTTACGACGGCAACCTCAGGGATTATCGGGGCCAGTCTGTTCCGCAGCTCTTTCACCCCAATGCCTTCATCCTGCTTTCGAACGGTTCCGACACGCGCGTTGGCACGCTGACCAGCGGCTGGGAGCACTTCTTCGACTGGAAGCGCATCGACGATGAAGCGGAGACTGGAAAGGTGTCCCTGGAGCGAGCCCTGCGTGGCCTCATGGAACCGGCACGGCTTCTCGACTACGTAGAGAACTTCACGGTCTTCGAAGAGGGAAAGGGCGGCCTCATCAAGAAGACTGCGAAGAACCACCAGTTCCTTGGGGTCAACAAGTCCATCGCCCGGTTGGTGGAGCTCCGCGAGTCCAAAGAAGGGGAGCGCAAGCGCTTGGGCGTGTTCTGGCACACGCAGGGCTCTGGCAAGAGCCTGTCGATGGTGTTCTTCACACAGAAGGTGCTGCGCAAGCTGACAGGGGCCTGGAGCTTCGTGATCGTCACCGACCGCGAGGAGTTGGACGATCAGATTAGCAAGACGTTCAAGGCCACCGGCGCCACTGACCGGGAAGATGTGCGGGCCACCAGCGGCGAGCACCTGAAAGCCCTGCTGAGCGGTAACGAACGTTACATCTTCACACTGATCCAGAAGTTCCGGAATGAGCCGGGCCAGGCGTACCCGTTGCTGTCGGACCGGTCTAACGTGATCGTCATCACCGACGAGGCACATCGCAGCCAGTACGACATCTTCGCCCTCAACATGCGCAACGCGCTGCCCAATGCGGGCTTCATTGGCTTTACTGGGACGCCGCTCATCAAGGGGGACGACGAGCGCACGCGAGAGGTGTTTGGCGATTACGTGAGTGTCTACGACTTCGCCCGTTCCATTGAAGACGGTGCCACGGTTCCGCTGTACTACGAGAACCGCATCCCCGAGGTGCAGCTCACCAATGCGGATCTGGACAAGGACCTGGAGGCCCTGTTGGAGGCCGCAGAGCTTGACGACGAGCAGGAGAAAAAGCTGGAGCGTGAGTTCGGGCGCCAGTACCACATCATCACGCGAGAGGACCGCTTGGAGGCCATCGCCAAGGACGTGGTGGCGCACTTCACTGGCCGAGGCTATCGCGGCAAGGCGATGATGGTCTGCATCGACAAGGCCACCGCGGTGCGGATGCATGACAAGGTCCGAGCGCATTGGAACGCCGAGAGCGCACGACTCAAGACCGAGCTGGACACGGCCAAGGGTGACGCCCGCGAGGTGTTTATCGCCCGTATCCGGCTGATGGAATCCACTGATATGGCCGTAGTGGTGAGCCAGGGCCAGAACGAGGTCGAGGAGCTGGCGAAGAAGGGCTTGGACATCACGCCCCATCGCCAGCGGATGCTCAAGGAGAAGCTGGACGAAAAGTTCAAGGACGAGGCCGATCCGCTGCGGCTGGTGTTCGTATGCGCGATGTGGATCACCGGCTTCGACGTACCGACCTGCTCGACGATCTACCTCGACAAGCCGATGAAGGCGCATACGCTGATGCAGACCATCGCCCGCGCCAACCGAGTGGCGCCTGGGAAGGAGTCCGGGCTGATCGTGGATTACGTCGGCATCTTCCGGGCACTACAGAATGCGCTGGCGATCTACGCGCGGCCTGGCACCGACGGCAGCGGCAGCGAACCTATTCTCGACAAGTCCGCACTGGTAGGCGCCCTGCGGGAAGCCTTGGAGCAGGCCCGTGTGTTTGCTGGAATCCATGGTTTCAGCCTTGAGGGCATCGCTGCCGCGCAAGGCTTCGAGCGCATTGGCCGCATCGATGACGCCGTGGAGGCCATCCTCGTCAGCGACGCTGACAAAAAGGAATACCTGCAAATCGCTTCCCGGGTTTCCCGGTTGTTCAAGGCGATTCTGCCGGATTCGATGGCCAACGAGCTGGCGCCGCTGTCGGTGCTGGTGGCCTACCTCGCCGACAAGATCAGGGCAGCGAGCGAGCAACCGGATATCTCGGAGATCATGGGAGACGTGGAGGCACTTCTGAACGACTCCATCGCCACCGAGGGTTACCGCATGGGTCCAGCGAGCCGGCCGGAGGCACTAATCAATCTGTCTGAGATTGATTTCGAGGCGCTCCAGGCGAAGTTCGCAAGCAGCCACAAACGCACCGAAACCGAGAGGTTGCGCCGCCTGATCGAGGGCAAACTGGCTCAGATGCTCAAGGTGAACAGCTCCCGCGTGGATCTCGCCGAGAAGTTCCAGAAGCTTATCGACGAGTACAACGCCGGCAGCCAGAACATCGAGGACCTGTTTAAGGAGCTGGTGAAGTTTGCCCGTGAGCTGACCGAAGAAGACAAGCGCAGCATCTCAGAGGGCCTGACTGAGGAAGAGTTGGCCCTATTCGACATTCTGATGCGCCCCGCGCCGAGCCTCAGCAAAGAGGAAGAGGAGGCGGTCAAGAAGGTCTGCCGCGAACTCATGGCTACCTTGAAGCGCGAGAAGCTGGTGCTGGACTGGCGTGAGAAACAGCAGGCGAGGGCGGGTGTGATGCAGGCCATCAAGGTGGCCCTGCGACCGCCACATCTACCTGATGCCTTTGATCGCGATCTCCGCGCAGACAAGCTTGCCAGAACGTATGCCCACGTCTTCGACCGCTACGGCGCATCGAGTCAGGAAGCCGGCAATCGAGCGGTATTGTGAGTAGAAATGTGAGTAGATATTTCAAATAATCGCTGAAACGTATATGGGGCAAGGACCGTCGAGTCCCCTCTTGGCACCAATGAAGAAACAGGAAACCCCGCTCTGGCGGGGTTTTTTGTGCCTGTCGCCCGGGGAAGCACCTGCTAGGCCTAGCGATACGGACTCCCTGCATGTCCGCTACAGTTCGTCGCCGTCCGCCTGAAGCCGGGGGTATCCGGGGGTACAACTAGGGGTATCGGCCACGCGGTACGCCGGAAACCCAGGGGTACAGCCCATGGCGGCGGACACAGGCAGCTCACGGCCCTTGCGAACAAGGCCGCGAAGCCCGGCAAG
>JBKJUN010000025.1:0-2652 GCA_046590555.1 Bryobacter sp.
ATGCCGTAGCAAGAGCGCTATGGCGTGGCGAGCGTAAACAGGCTGACAAGCTATTGGGGCGTGCCATGCGGCGTGTGCTGGCACATGAGCTTTACCACATCATTGGAAAGACACACGAGCATAACGTTGACGGCTCGCTCGCGAAAGAAGCGATTTCTGCCAAGCAACTGATTTCCGATAAGCGGATCACTTTCGACGTGCGCGATCTAAATCGCATGACGCCGTAAGTTAAGACAGTCAGCTAATCTTTGAAGACCCGCGCAAAGAGCTTATCGATGTTCTTGAGCTGTCGGCCTGCCGAGAAGGTCTCATCGAGCTTTTCGGGGCTCAGGTACTTCGTCACCTCAGGGTCAGCCGCGACAGCCGTCTTGAAGCTGGTTCCACTATCCCAGCACTGCATCGCATGCGCCTGCACCAGCCGGTAGGCCGTCTCACGCAGCATCCCCGCCTCAGCTAGATCCAGCAGCAACTGCCCGCTGAATACAATCCCGAGCGTCGAATTGAAGTTCGCCATCATGCGGTCTTCATTCACGCGCATTCCCTCTACCAGCCAGGTAGTCTTGGCCAGCAGATAATCCGTCAGGATCGTCGAATCCGGCAGGATCACCCGCTCCACAGAGCTATGCGAGATGTCGCGTTCATGCCACAGTGCAATGTTTTCAAACGCTGCCTGCAAGTTGGATCGCACAATCCGCGCAAGGCCACAGATTTGCTCACACACAATCGGGTTCTTCTTGTGCGGCATCGCACTGGAACCCTTCTGCCCCGGCGCAAATGGCTCTTCCGCTTCACGCACTTCGGTCCGCTGTAGATGTCGCACTTCAAGGGCGATCTTTTCCAGCGTCGCGCAGATCAGCGCCAGCACCGAGATGTAATTCGCGTGGAGATCGCGCGAGAGTACCTGGCTTGAAACAGGAGCTGCCTTAAGCCCAAGCCCTTCGCAGATCAAATCCTCAGACTCGGGCGAGAGGTGCGCAAAGGCACCCACTGCTCCAGAAGTCTTGCCCACCCGGATCTCTTCGGCAGCCCGGTCAAATCGCTCTGCGTTGCGCTTCAACTCGTCATAAAAGTTTGCGAGCTTCAAACCAAACGTAATCGGCTCGGCATGAACCCCGTGCGTACGGCCAATCTGGATCGTGTCCTTGTGCTGTAACGCACGCTTCTTCAGCGCCTCAAGCAGACCCTCAAGGCCCTTGGCAATCAAGCCACTCGCCTGCTTGATCTGCAATGCCTGCGCAGTATCGACGACATCGTTCGACGTGAGCCCGTAATGCAGCCAGCGCGAGTGCTCGGCCTGGCCCTTGTCCTTCAAGGTCTCGGCCACGGCAGTCGTGAACGCAATCACGTCATGCTTGACTTCACGCTCAATCTCGCCGATGCGGTCTACTGAGAAACCAGCATGCGCGCGCAATGCCGTAGCGGCTTCCACCGGCACCAGGCCCAGATGCGCCAGCGCTTCAGAAGCAGCCAGCTCCACATCCAGCCAGCACTGATATTTATTGTGTTCGGACCAGATTCGGCCCATCTCCGGGCGTGTATAACGTTGGATCATGATTCAACCTAAATTTCAAAAAATGAAGACTGCTGGCGCGGCTCCGACACCGTTAGATCGATGTTGGTAAGACCCCGCCGGTCAATCGCCTGCGCTGCCACCATATGTGCCAGCGCAGGTAAATTATTCTGCTCACTCAAGTGCCCCAGCACCAGTTTCCGCGTGCGGGCCGACAGATCGTCAAGGATGAACTGGCTCACCACATCGTTTGATAAATGCCCGCGCCGCGACATCACCCGCTGCTTCAAACTCCACGGATAAGGCCCCACCTTCAACATCTCAAGGTCGTGATTGGATTCCAGCAGCAGGATGTCGCAATCCTGCAGGTGATAGCGAATCGAATCCGGCATATAGCCGAGATCCGTGCACACTCCCACCTTGCGCCCGTTCGAGCTAAAAGTATAGCCAACGGGATCTTCAGCATCATGGGGAAGCGAAAACGACTGCACCTCAAATGACCCAATCGACAACTTAGACCCAGCCTGAAATGGCCGGAAGTGCATCGACTCTTTACCTTCTTCAAGAGCACTTGCAGTGGCAGGAGTCAGATAAACGGGCTTGGCCAGCTTCTTGGCAATCGGCCCCAGCCCCGACACATGGTCGCAATGCTCATGCGTCACAAGAATCGCATCGATGCAGCACGGGTCAACGCCATTGGCTTCCAGGCGCGCAAACGTCTCCTTGCGCGAGAGACCGCAATCCACCAGCAGATGAGTCATCCCATCGCTAATGAATGCGGAATTACCGGCGCTGGAACTGGCGAGGATGAGAAATCGGACAGGGAATAACACTCGATTGACTTGAACTGCCAGTCTAGCAAGAAGCGTAGTAATCGACCATCCGCCGCTGCCCTCGAATCGGGGCAATACAGTCCTGACTCGCCACCTCGCTGAAGAATTCCATCAACTCAGCAATGCGCGGATGAAATCGCGCGACCAGTTTCGCTTCCATCCGCACCAGCCCCGGCGGGACCTTCGGCATCCAAGCCTTAGGCTTACCCACCGAGCGGCCCACTATTTCATTGATCTGGGCCCGCGTTAAGACCTCCGGTCCGCCACAAGGCAGATCGGCTGGTCCGGCACTCAGGCACTTAACTACCA
>JBKJUN010000100.1:0-5702 GCA_046590555.1 Bryobacter sp.
GATGGTATGGCCGCAAGGCTATCGACAGCCTCATCGCTGAGATTGGTGCTATCGAGGCGAAGCTCCTTCAGAGGTAAGGCGATGATCTGCTTCAGCCCCGCGTTATTGAAAGTGGTGTAGTCGAGATTCAGTTGCTCTAGCTTGGTGAAAAGGCAAATCGTTGCCGCAGACGCACCCGTCAAGCGGGTTCGAACAGCCTCAAGCCGGCGGAGATTTACCAGTGGCGCAAGAGCCGCAAAGCCTTTCTCCGTAAAGCGTCCGTGGTTGAGCCGAAGCTCTTCCAGTTGTGTCAGCCTGGCGATTTGCGCAAGGCTTGTATCGCCGATGTCGGTGCCCGTTAGATCAAGTGCACGCAGACTGCTGAAGTTACCAAGCTGCACAAGCGCAGCGTCCGGGATGTCGGTGTATGCAAGGTTCAATCGGCGCAGAGAAGACAGGTGTGCGAGAGCTTCGGCCTTGATGCTGGTAGAGCTAAGATCGAGCTCTTGAAGCGATTCGGGCATCGGCCCGAGAGCGCGAACAAGAGTCCCGGCAAGACTCAAAGATTCAAGCTTCTGCAATGAAGCCAGGTGAACCAGCCCGCGATCAGAAACAGTAGTGGAGCCAAGCCGCAGCCGTTTGAGCGATTGCAAACGAGTGAGATTGGCAAGACCAAGATCGCCAATCTCTGTGGCATCTAGATCAAGCTGCTCCAGTTCCTTGAGGCTGGCAATCAGCCCAAGCTGCGAATCGTTAACCTGCGTACGTGCTAGCGACAGAGATCGAATACGCCCCGCGCGCAGATCTGCAACGCCTCCCAGTGAATCAGTAATCCAGCGGGCAATGGCAGCCTCGCTAGCCCCGGCAGCCGGAGCCGCCCCGGTGCTCTTGGCCATACGATTGCCGCCAGAAAAATCAACTTTGCATTTGGGCAGCGCCGCACGAAGCTTCTCCACCCCAGAGGCAGTAGCACGCGTATAGCGAAGGTCCAGGAAGGCGAGTTCGCGCAAGGCAGCAAGGCGCGCAACACCCGCATTGGTAATCTCGGCGCGATACAGATTGAGCTCACGCAACTTAGGCAGGCCCGCAAGAACCTCCGCCCCGGCATCCGTGACTGGCCCGCCCAGCAAATTGAGCTTCCGCAAATTCTGAAGTCCCTTCAAGTGAGCAATCCCGCGATCGCTGATCTTGAGGCCATAGAGATCAATCTCCTCAAGCGAATTCAGATTGGCCAGATAGGCAAGGCCCTCATCCGTCACAAGGGTGTCACGCAGATTCAAACGGCGCAACTTCTTCAAGCCAACGAGGCTCTTGAGCACTTCATCGGTGGCAGTGGAGTAACTGAGGTCGAGACCCTCAAGCTCGGCAAAGGGTGCCAGCGAGAAGTTGCGAATTCGCCCTTGGGCAAGACGCAGTTCTTTGAGGTTCGTAAGCGATTCAATGTACTTCAGCCCTTTGTCCTGCACATTGACGTTGGTCAGAAAGTGCAGGCTAAAGTGAAGCTTCTCCAGGCTGCGAATGGGAGCAAGAAACTTAAGTTCATCATTGGCATCAAGTCGGCTACCAGCACCAGGATTCCAGCTAGGGCCAGGCAGGTAGAGCTCCTTCAGTTGCGTCAGGCCAGAGAGCTTTTCAAGGTCTTTCGGCTCAATGATAGTGCCGTATAGATCCACAACAGAGAGCACAAGCGCATCGGGTTTCGGAAGGGCAGACAGGTCCCCAATGGGCTTCGAAGTGCCCACCAAGACAACGCGGCCACCCTGCCGGATCACCCACTCAGCTACGGGGCGCTCAGATGCAATTGCGGGGGCAGCACAAAGCAGCAGAATGAAGCTGAAAAGCTTGTGGGGCATGCGCTAGGCGAGCTTAATCTTCTTGTGTTCGATCTTCTTGCGGTCGCCGATGCCGAGGCCGAGTGCTCCAGCGATGTCAACGTGCTCCGGTTGCATGCGGACGAAATTGCTATCAGCATCGCGGCGAGCGATAGCGAGCGGATCCATGCCCATCGCAACGCGCTTGGCGTCGAGCTGATCCCAACCGATGCGGTCCATCGCGACGGGGTCTGTCGAGAAGAGCATCCGGTTGTGCTCCCAGACATACTTCACCTTCTTCGGATTCAGGCCCGGTCCACCGTGATAGAGCGCCTTCACCGCATCGCAAATGTTAAGCACCGTCTTGTTGCGGATCGCAGGAATAGAAACAGAGCTCGGGATGAACTGACCGCACGAATTCAGCTCGGGCGATGAGTGGCTGCGGTTCACATTGTTCACCAGTCCATGCGAGAGATTCTTGAGGGCAATGGTGAGGCCAGCCGATTGATGATGCTTGAGCAGCGGTAGATTGATCAGCTTGTCGATCTGCGTGGTGATGAACTTTGAGGCATAGCTGCGGCGAGCCGTATCATTGTTAAAGTCATAACCAGGCAGGGTGAGCTGCATGTCCATGTAGTGGTTCGGGTCGTAGCCGTCGATTTTTTGTTGCGTGTCGTCGTAGTAGTCGGCAGCCCACGAAACACGCACACCTTCGGGGAGCCACTTATCGAAACCTGCTTGGTAGAACTCCTGCTTGTAACGGTCATACACAACAATGTCTTTGCGCTTGGTACCAGCGGCTTCAAGGCAAGCAATGATCTCTTGAACTGTCTCAGGTGAGGAGATGACATAGGGACGTGAGACCGGGTTCAGCTTGAGGCCAATCACCTCGCCCGGTGAGACGAACATCCGCCAGGCGGCAACCCAGTCCGGTGCACCAGTGAGTTCCATCATCCCGCGGCGCAGCATGTCGCGCACCGCTTCGCGCTGGAAGGCCCCATTGATGATCGAGCCACCATGCTCAACCTCAACAACGCGGCCCGGGAAAAGCCCAGGGATCGACCACTTTGTGCGCGGAGTGGCGCTGGACGTGGATGAGGCAAATGCGGACTGATAGGGGAAGATGGGTGCGATAGCGCCGAGGGCGAGCATACGCTCCATCCAAGTGCGGCGGCTTTCTTTACGTGCGGGTTCTGGTTGCATATTGCGGCTCATAATCAGATTATGTCAGGTAAGGATCTTCTGGATTATCTGGCCGTGCACATCAGTAAGGCTGACGTCTCGACCACCGAATTTATAGAGCAGCTTCTTGTGATCAAGGCCAATCAGCTTGAGGATAGTCGCGTGAAGGTCATGAACCGTAGTGACATCTTCCACTGCGTGCATCCCGACGTCATCAGTAGCCCCGTATACGGTGCCCCCCTTCACACCACCACCAGCTAACCAGACAGTGAAGGCAGTCTCGTGATGATCTCGCCCATCGCTGATCGGTGAGTGCGGGGTTCGGCCAAACTCCGTAGCCCAGACAATCAGAGTTTCGTTGAAAAGCCCGCGGGCCTTGAGATCGGTGATCAGCGCCGCAACTCCGGTATCTGTGATGCGAGCGTTGCCTTCATGACCCTTCTTCAGTTCGCTGTGTTGATCCCAGGTGCCGTTATTGCCGCCATAAACCTCGGGGCAAGTTATCTCAACAAATCGTACGCCTGATTCCACCAGGCGCCTTGCCCGCAGGCATTGCAACCCATAAAGACGTTGGTGCTTGTCGGCAGCATCAAGGCCATAAAGCTTCTTGGTAGCTTCGCTCTCCTTGTCGAGATTCAGTACATCAGGCACAGTGGATTGCATCTTGTAGGCCATCTCATAATTGCGAATGGCAGAGTCGATCGCGTCATTGGTGCCAACGGTCGAAAGGAATTGCCGGTCTTCTTCAAGCACCACATCAAGCTTGGCGCGCTGCAGTGATGAAGCCTTGTCGGCTGGTTCAATATTGGCTACGGCCTTACCTTCAGCCTGAATCGGCATCGCCTGATGCGAAGCAGAAAGGAAGCCGTTCGAGAAATTCTCAAGCCCGCCCGGCGGCACTGCTCCGCCATGCAAAAGCACGTACCCTGGCAGGTTTTTGTTCTCACTGGAAAGCGCGTAGTTAATCCACGACCCAAGACTGGGATAACCACCAACATTGCGGCCCGTATGCATCAGCAGGTTTGCCCGAGGATGCAGCGGAAAGCCAGAAACCATGGATCGCACGATGGCCAGATCATCGACACATTTGGCCACATTGGGGAAGAGTTCACTCACCCAGGCTCCAGATTGGCCATGCTGCTTAAAGCTCCACGGGCTCTTCAGCCACTTGCGATTGGTTTCCTTCTTGGCTCCAATCTGATAGAAGCCATCAAAGGTCTGGCCGTTGAGGGCATCAAGCTTCGGCTTGGGGTCGAAGGTATCGATGTGTGAAACGCCCCCAGGCATAAAGCAGAAGATGATGTTCTTGATCTTGGGCGTGAAGTGAAGCGCCGGCCCAGCGCTGAGTCGATCAGACATCATCCAAGCCAGCGCAAGGATTTCACGTCTCGAACTATCGAACATAAATGAGCTCTTTCAAGTTGAAGATTGCATGCGCAACATCTTTCCATACAGCGCTGCTACTAAGCAGCTTTGCAGCTTCCACCTTATGCAGACTTGCGAGTTCTCTTGTCAGGCCAGTGAAGCGTTCGCGTTCAGCCGCTGAAGGCAATCGTCCCAAAGCCGAACGGAACATGATGTCGATGCGAGCCTCTGCTGTTGGAGATTCCTGCTCAATCAGCTTGGCCGCCCAGACTCCAGCTTGATCCAGGACGAACGGGTCGTTGAGCAATGCTAGCGCCTGTGGCGGAACATTGCTTAGGTCACGATTGCCGCGTGTGATGTTCGGGTTGGGGAAGTCGAAAGTATCAAGAAAGCGCGAGCCTTCGTGTCGAGTGACCTTGATATAGATGCTGCGGCGGCCATCTCCATCGAGCGGGCCCTGATGCAGCTTGCGGTAGTCGCTCGGCTCATCGCGACGCGGCTGGATGCTCGGGCCGTAAAGCGTGCGATCCAGGCGCCCAGAGATCGCAAGCAGGGAATCACGAATGGATTCGGCCTCCATACGATGCACGGGATAGTGCGAGAGCAATTGATTGAGCGGGTCGATGGGGCTTGCCTCCGGTACGGTCTTACCCGCTTGCTGGAAGGTATTCGTAAGCGCAATCTCGCGGATCAGCTTCTTTATCGACCATTCATTAGTCACGAACCGGCTGGCCAGATGGTCAAGCAATTCCGGATGAGAAGGCCGTTCACCGTAGACTCCAAGATTGTCGGCTGTAGTAACGATGCCGCGTCCAAACATGTGTTGCCAGATGCGGTTCACCATCACCCGCGCAGTCAGCGGATTCTCGGGGCTCGCAAGCATCTCTGCGACTTCCAGCCTTCCGCTGCCGAAGGCGCTGACAGGCTTTGCAGGATGGATCAAGCTGAGATAGCCGCGGGGCGTCACCTTACCGGGCCGGGCAGCATCGCCACCAATCAGGACGGGGAAGTTGTAACCAGGGTCAAGATCGGCAAGGCCCTGAATCACGCGTGGCGATCCAATCTGTGCCTCAGTGGCGCGATAGTCGTCGATGAAGGTACGAATCGAGCTTGCGCTATTGCTTAGTAGCTTGTTTTCGACAAGCCAACTGAGCCATGCCGCATCTTCGGCAGTCGCCTTGCCTTCATTCCAGGAACTGATCGAGTTGCGTGCGATAGCAGCATAACGGTCGGCCAGGCTCACAAGTGACGTGGGTGGTACGCCAGTGAATAGAAGCGCGGAAGCCTTTAGTTCATCCCGGGGCGACTCGTCGATATCGTGAACGACAGCGCGGGCAATCCCGAAGTAGGATTGTGGCGCGGCGA
>JBKJUN010000235.1:0-7724 GCA_046590555.1 Bryobacter sp.
CTTGACGGTGTGGACGTGAATGACTCGATCGACAATCGCGTCGGCTATTCGCCTAACGTCGATGCACTAGAAGAAATCAAGGTCGTTACCGGCAACGCTGCTGCTGAATTTGGCAACGCCGGCGGCGCCGCAGTCGTGATGAACATGAAGAGCGGCTCCAACCGCTTCCGCGGTAACTTCTTCGAATTTTTGCGCAACAACGAACTCGACGCCAACGGTTTCTTCCGTAACCGTACTGTCGCAACCGCCAAGCGTCAGGATCTGCGCCAGAACATCTGGGGCGGCACCTTTGGCGGTCCGATTCTCAAAGACAAACTCTTCTTCTTCATCGATTATGAAGGCACCAAGACCCGCACCGGCGGCCCCACCACGGCGACAGTCGCACCAGCGGCCTGGCGCAATGGCGATTTGAGCGCCTTCCCCAACACCATCGTTGACCCCACCAACGGCCAGCAGTTCCCCGGTAAGCAGATCCCTGCTTCTCGCTTCAATCCAGTGGCCCGCGCACTCTTCGCCAATGCTGCTCTCTATCCTCTTCCCAACCAGGCCGGCTTCGGCCCCCTGGGCCAGAGTGGAAACTATGCTTCGGCCTTCCGCAATACCCTAAACAATGATCAGGGCGACGTCAAGATCGACTGGCGCCCCAACTCAAAAGATGCCTTCTCGGGTCGATACTCTCGTGGTTTCTATGAGACCTTCGGCAGCCAGGCTGCCCTGCCGGTGTTTATGACCAGCGGTACTGAGAACCCCACCCAGTCCTTCGTCGTCAACTGGAACCGGACCATCAGCCCGAGCATCGTCAACGAAGCGCGTGCTTTCTTCTCGCGCATTGTCATCAACGACCGTCCAATCGACTGGTCTGGTCAGCTCGGTGCCGATGGCAACCAGCGCCTTGGCATCCCCGGCGGTCAACCCTTTGCCGGTGTCAGCTCCATCGGTCTCGGTGGCGGCTTAAGCGGCATAGGTTCTTCCGGTGTTGCTAGTAGAACTTCCGACAACAAGTTCATCTACTATGACAACCTCACCTGGCAGAAGGGCAAGCACCTCATCAAGATGGGCGGTCAATTTATGCGCTACCAGCAAAATCGTTATTACTCCGGTAACAACGGCGTTCTCGGTCTGTTCCGTTACACCGGAACCTACTCAGGGCTTGACTATGCCGACTTCCTCCTTGACGCCCTCAACGGCAAAGGCCGCGGCGCTCTCACCGGCGCCTGGGGCCATCGCTTCTGGCGCTCGGCTCTCTTTTTCCAGGACGATTACAAAGTTGCTAGAAACTTCACCCTCAACATTGGTCTCCGTTGGGAGTACATGCAGCCGATCTATGAAGTCGCCGATCGTCAGATCAACGTCAACACCTTCACCGGTGCGCTTGTTCGCCCCGGCGGAGAATACGGTCGCGCTCTTTACAATGGGTACAACAAGCAGTACATGCCCCGCATTGGCTTCGCCTGGACTCCGGGCATGTTCGCCAATAAGATGGTCGTCCGTGGTGGCTATGCCTACCAGAGTTTCATGGAGGGCACCGGTGCCAACTTGCGCCTCCCGCTCAACCCGCCGCTCTTCGTCGAGTCCGACATCACCTACGACCCGCGCACCCCAAGCAGCATCCGCACGGGCTTTGCCGACGTCCAAACTGCGAACATCACCCTCGACATGCCCCGCCCGGCTGGCGTAACCACTCCTCAGCTTCAGGGCCGCGCCTGGGATCTCAACCTGCGTCCGCAGACTACCTCTCAGATCAACTTCACCTTGGAATACCAGTTCGATAGTGCCACCTCGCTCTCGGCTGGCTATGTAGGCCAAAAGGGTACCCACCTGGTTGCTCCAGTCGAAGCCAACCAGCCCCTAGCTGGCTCTGGTGCTTTCGCATCCTGGACTCCGCTCAATGACCGTCGTCCGCTCATCCGCGCTTTGCCTAACCTCGGCAACATCGCGCGCACTGTGTCCTCGGCCACCATGGACTATCACTCGCTACAGGTTTCCGGTCGCCGTCGTCTCAAGAGCGGTCTTGAGTTCATTGCTGCCTACACCTACGGCAAGACCCTCACCGACAACCTCGGCTACTACGGTTCAGGCTTCACCCAGGGCGAAGGCGCCTACTGGCAGAACGCTTATGACCGCCGTAGCAACCGTGGCCCGGCCTTCTTCGATATCCGCAACAGCTTCACTATCGGTGGTCTTTACAACCTTCCCATGGGAAAGAATGCAAAGTGGAACTTTGGTGGTAACAAGCTTGCCGACGCCGTCCTCGGCGGTTGGGGCTTGAACTACAACATGGCAGCCCGCTCCGGCCTTCCGATCACCGTCCGTGGTCAGGATCGCACCGGCCAGGCTGTCCGTGGCAATGTTCGCGCTAACTACTACAAGAAGCTCACCATTGACGAATCCGCCCGCAACGTCGACAACTGGTTCGGCCTGCCCGTCAGCGCCACCGACCCGTCGGTACGTCAGAGCGTCTTCTGTCTCACCCCGGGTGCCAACAACGGCAATTGCGCTTATGGCAATCCCGGTGAGGGCCTCTTCGGCAACGCTGGTCTTGCAACCGAGCGTGGTCCGGGCTTCTTCAACGTCGACTTCTCCATCGGTAAGCGCTTCGCCATCACCGAGCGGCAGTACCTCGAATTCCGTACGGAATTCTTCAACGCTTTAAACCACGTTAGCTTCGCACCTCCTGGAGCAAATCTAACCAACGTTGCCGGCTTCGGCACCATTGGTGCACAGGTTCAAAGCCCGCGCAACATCCAGTTTGGTTTGAAGTACTTCTTCTAAACAGAACTCAATTCTGAGAACTAAGGCCTCCCCGAGTGGGAGGCCTTAGTTTTTTGCGGGTAGAATCATCTGTGGAAGTTTTTGTCAGAGTCAAATGAGTTTACGTCGTCTCAAATGCTCGCGCAAGTTTGCCTCACCCGTAAACTGCTCCGCATCAATCCCAAAGGCTCTGGCTCCCTCGACGTAGCGTTCGATGTCATCAGTGAAGAAGCACTCCTCGGGCTTGCACTGAGCGTTGGCCACAGCCGCAGCGTATATGCGGTCCTCCGGCTTCATTGCCTTCACTTCGTAAGAAAGTGTGAAAGCATCGAAGTGCTCCAAAATCGAATATCTTTCCTTCAACCAACCATAATGAAGCTCGTTTGTGTTTGAGAGTAAAACCAGCCGATAGCGTTGCTTAAGATCGAGAATTAACTCCTCGCTGGTTGCGGTTTCGGGTAGAAAAATAGAGTTCCACATCTCCCGAAACTCGTTAGGTGAAAGGTTTATCCCAAGCAATTCGCTAAAACGGCTGCGGAAGTCTTCGGTTTCGCATAGGCCCGACTCGTATTGCGGATAAAGGCCGGAGTCTTTGATGCGGCTGGCAACTTCATCCTCTTGCAACCCGGAATGCAGCGACAGCGTTTTGTATGCGCGATGGATGTCGAAAGGCACCAAAACATTGCCCAAATCAAATAGTATGGAGCGAATCACACCATCAATTATGCCGCTCCTGCATTGGAAATGGCCGCTCAAAACTTTTTTCAACTATTTTGTCGCCTTTTTCCGTTGGTTCCCGCTATCTACAGTGGAGGGAGAACGGTAACATGTTCTGCCAAACCTCCTTGGGCTCAGAAGCGGTGTTGAATGGGACGAGACAACATCGCTTTCTGGGCTCATTTCTTTTGCTTGAGCGATCTTAGGTAATGAGGTGCGATCCTAAAGCTAAAGATGTCTCCTTTCCTTGATGTCGAACGGCGTGGCCGCCTGCTCGAAATCACCCTCAACCGGCCGGACAAGCGCAACGCGCTTGATCGAGAGATGTGCGAATCGATCGTTGAAGCTTGCGAGTCTGCCGAGGCTGACGATTCGATTGGTGCCTGCTATTGGCGTAGCATCGGGCCCGTGTTCTGTTCAGGAATGGATCTGGACGAGGCAAGCTCGGCTGATGCGGTAGAACTGACTGCAATCCATGGCCGCTTGTTTTCACTTGGTGCCCGGCTTACTAAGCCGATTGTTTGCGCTGTACAAGGGCCTGCGCTGGCCGGAGGCTTGGGATTGGTGGCCAACGCTCATGTTGCGATTGCGGTGCATGGCACCACCTTCGGCTTGACCGAAATCCGAATCGGTATGTGGCCCTTTGCGATCTATCGAGCCGTGGAACTGGCGCTGGGCTCGCGGCGGACACTAGAGCTGACGCTCTCAAGCAAGATCTTCAATACGCCAGAGGCTTTGGCCTGGGGCCTGGTTCAGGAGGTTGTGCCACCGTTCGAGCTGGAAGAGCGCGGTGAGGCTATCGCCCTTGCTCTTGCCAATGCCCCGGCCGATACTGTTCGTCGCGGCATGGCGTTTGTTCACCAAAGCCGTTCGCTGGATGCAGCCTCGGCGATGTCGCTTGCGCTGGCCACGCGCGCTGAAAATTTGAAGAGTCTTGATTTTGAAGAAGGCGTAAAGGCCTTTCGTGAGAAGCGTGCTCCACGCTGGCCCTCTCATCTGTAAACCCCGATGCTCGATTACATAAGCCCCGTCACCCTTGTAGAGTGGGTTGAGAATACTGCTCCTTTCCTTTTTGTGGATCCGATTCCGCCGCCTGCCAAGCGACTCATTGATCTCGATTTTGTCGATATCCTGCGCTCAGTTCGTCTCGGATACGTTTGGCCCGAGACGCTAACCGAATACGTCGAAGACTATTTCGCTCTCTGCCTGTCTGCCCATCACGCAACCGTGGCAACGTTTATACCGACGGATGTGGATTCGAAAATTCGTGGGCTGCTCTGGAAAGACAGCAAAGAGCCAGAGTCGCACCGGCGCATGTTTGAGTTCGCTTTGCGAGCGATGAAATGGCCGCTGGAGAATGTCTCTCGCCGCTATACACAGGTGGCCGGGCTTGGGCCTGTGTCAGGACACAATGGAGAGCAGTTGAGTGTGCTGATGGGTGCCCTGCAGGCCTTTCTCAAGAATGAAGACGCCGAATTTGTAGCCAAGGCCCGGGCTGCGATAGACGAAGAATTGCGCCGCGAGGCTATAGAGTTTGTGACTGCCATCGAGACCAAGGGGCTGGAACTCGATGCTCTGCGGATTGTGGCTTCGATCACCCATAACGTAGGCGACATTGATCAGGGGCTTTCGTATTGGTCCAAGCACGAGATCTATAACGATGTCCGGGTAGACTACGGGCGGCTGGCGCATGAGAACGTCAAACCGTTTGGTGGAGTCTTTGCCCATGCAGCGAAAATTTATAAGCGCGTGATGTCGGCTGAAGGCCACCGGCACTATCCCTTGCGTTCGATTCGTGGCTTGCGGCAGAGCCCTGATTTACTATTGCCGCTCGGACCCTTCTTTGATGAATGGGGCGCGATTGTTGCCACCCACCCTGTGGTCAACGACGAGACGCGCGCGGAGACGCTTGGGGCCATCATCACCGGGTCTCGAAAGATCGCCGGGCAGAAGGGCTACTTTCGGGCGATTCGCGGGATGCAGGACGTACTAGGGCAATCCAAGATCCAGACGCTCCTGGTAAAGCTGCCTAATTCCGTGCGTAAGGATTATGAGGATGCTGAACTGCGCAAGGCCGTTGCAATCTCGCGCGAGAGCTTCGAATCGAGCCTGAAGAAGGCTTTGCACGCTGCCCTCTAGCGATAGGCCGGAATACCGGTGACGGCTTCCCCGATGACGAGGGTGTGGATGTGGTCGGTGCCCTCGTAGGTCTTGACGCTTTCGAGGTTCGCCATATGGCGCATGACCGGATACTCTTCCATAATCCCGTTGGCGCCCAAAAGATCGCGACTGGCTCGTGCGCAATCGAGTGCAATTGCGACGTTGTTGCGTTTGAGCATAGATACCTGCTCGGGCTTCAGACGCCCCTGATCCTTGAGCCTGCCGCAGTGCAACGCCAGCAACTGAGCCTTGGAGATTTCGGTAATCATGTCAGCTAGTTTTTCCTGAACCAGTTGGTGTGAGGCGATGGGCCTCTGATCGAATTGACGTCGCGTGATCGTGTACTGTCTTGCGGTTTCAAAACAGTCTAGGGCAGCGCCGATGACGCCCCAACCTATGCCGTAACGAGCTTGTGTCAGACATAGCAATGCGGCTTTCAGGCCCCTGGCTTCGGGCAATACGTGGCTCGCCGGGACGCGGCAATCCTGGAAGGAGAGGCTCGAAGTCACCGAGGCGCGCATCGACATCTTGCCGTGCAGGTCGCTGGTGGAAAATCCTTTCATTCCTCGCTCGACCAGAAAGCCATGAATGCCTTGTGGAGTTCTTGCCCAAACGACATTGATGTCAGCAAAGCCACCGTTGGTGATCCAGGTCTTTTCGCCGTTGAGAATCCAGATGTTGCCATCGGGCTCTGCCCGCGTGAGCATGCCCGATGGATTGGAACCGAACTCAGGTTCGGTGAGGCCAAAGGCTCCTACCAATTTCCCTTTAGCCAGTTCCGGTAGCCAGCGGCGCTTCTGCTCTTCACTACCAAATTTGTGGATCGGGAACATGACGAGTGCGCCCTGCACGCTGGCGAAGCTGCGAATACCGGAATCACAGTGTTCGAGTTCCTGCAGGATCAGGCCGTAATCGACATTCGACATGCCGGCGCAGCCGTAACCTTCGAGATTTGCACCGAGAAAGCCCATTTCTCCAAAGGCTGGAATCAATGATTTCGGAAACTCGCCCTTGGCATAGGCTTGGCGAATCAGTGGCTGAATTTGTTCGGTAACAAAGCGGCGGGCCGAGGCCCTCACCAGCTTTTCTTCATCACTCAACTGAGAGTCGATATCGAGATAGTCCGCCGGGGAGATTGAGCTGCTCATGACACCTTTATTCTGATGTATTCTTCGAGGCGATTGAGAGCCTCATTGAAGTTGAGACGGCCCAAGCCAACACGGAAGTGATCCTCTCCGGCTTCATATACTTTTGAAGGCAAAAGCATGACGCCCCCTTCGTCGACCAGTCGCTCGCAAAATGCGGATGTATTTCCCGCCAGCCAACGTGGAAAGCAGATGGGGCCGGCCTTGGCTGGGCGTGCTGCCAGAACGTGGGTGTGGCGAGCGAGGAAGTCTTCCCACACCGGGAGATTCGCGGAGATGATGTCGCGACAACGTCTTCGAAGCAGTTCACCGCTCTTCATCGCGATGATCGAAAGCCGCTCTGTTGGCGCGCTGGCGCAGATGGTTGTGAAGTCTTTGTAGCGCTGGATTGCGGCGAGCAATTCTTTGTCTTGAGTGGCAACCCAACCACACCTCAAACCCGCGAGGCCGTAGGCTTTGGAGAGGCCTGCGATCGAAATGCCTTTGGCATAAACTGTAGCCGCAGCTTTAAGAGAGACTCCGTCCGGTTCGAGGCCCCGGTACATCTCGTCTGAGATCAGCCAGCAGCCACTTTGCTCAGCCAACTCGCAGACTTGTGCCCACTCCGCTGCCGTTGGTTGTGCGCCTGTAGGATTGTGCGGGAAGTTTACGACCAGCGCCTTTACCCCGTCGAGCTTCAAATCGGATGTGTCAAAGTGCCAACCTTCTGTGCTCTCTTTAGGTGCCCATCGCTGCACGTGGCACCCCATCTCTGTTGCGATTTCATATAGCGATTGGTAGCCCGGACAGGTTGCGACGATCTTGTCTCCCGGCTTGAGCAATGCGCGCATCGTAAGGTAAATCGCTTCCTCCGGGACTGCAGTGACTACATCGCTGGAATCGATGCCTTCGTAATCGTTTGCGATCAGGCTGCGCAATTCCGGGTGGCCTGCCGTCTCGGTGTAACCCAGT
>JBKJUN010000228.1:0-17460 GCA_046590555.1 Bryobacter sp.
GGATCTTCGCAAAGCCCAACCCTATTCCGGCTACGACCAATTCGATTTCGATATTCCCACCCGTCAGGGTGCCGATTCCTACGACCGTTACCTCGTCCGCATCGAAGAGATGCGCCAAAGCCTTCGCATCATCGACCAAGCGATCGAGAAGATCCCGACGGGTGCAATCATGGCCAAGGTGCCCAAGGTTCTCAAGCCAGCCCCAGGTGAAGTCTACGTGTCTATCGAAGCCCCCAAGGGCGAACTCGGCTACTACATTGTTTCTGACGGCTCACTTCACCCCTACCGGCTGCGAGTGCGCCCCCCAAGTTTTATCAACCTTGCATCCCTTGAAAAAATGGCCGTTGGCGCACTTGTTGCCGACGTCGTCGCCATCATCGGTACAATCGACATCGTACTCGGTGAGGTCGACAGATAATAGAGATACGCACTCAAAATGCTAGAAACTATTAAAAGGATCTTCCTCCTCGACCTGCTGCAGGGTCTCTGGGTGACCTTCAAGATGCAGCGCACGAGCAACATCACGACCGAACAGTACCCAAAAGAGCTCCCCAAGATTGGCGAGCGTTTCCGCGGTGCACCCCGCCTCAATATCAATCCCGACAACAGCGAAACCCTCTGCATCGGCTGCGACCTCTGCGCCAAGGCTTGCCCGGAAAATCTGATCGTCGTCGGCACCCATCGCAACAAAGAAACCCGTCGCCTCGATTTAACCTATTTCACCTACGATCTTTCCCGCTGCATGTTCTGCGGCCTCTGCGAAGATGCCTGCCCGGTCGACGCTCTTGAACTCACGCAAGACTTTGAAATGGCGTCCTACACGCGCGAAGGTCTCATCTGGGACCGCCAAATGCTCGAAGAAGGCCCTCGGCCGACCAAATACACTCGCTAATGGACGCTGCCCTTTTTTACATTTTCGCCGCCATGACGCTTGCCGGTGCTTTCGCTACTGTCACGTTGCGTAATCCAATTCATTGCGCTATCAGCCTTATTGGCTCGCTCCTTGGCATTGCCGGGCTCTTCCTGCTGCAAGCTGCAGAGTTCCTCTTTGCCGTACAGATTCTGCTCTATGTCGGTGGCGTCATGGTGCTCTTTCTCTTCGTGATCATGCTGATCCACCTCGAAGAAGCAGCCAAACTTCGCCAGTACAGCCGGCAATGGCCTGTCGCCGTCGCTGCCCTGCTTGCTGTCTTCATCGAAATTGCGACATTCCTGAACGCCGGCTTCCCCAGTCTTCCCCCAAGCCCGGCCCCACGCCTGATCGTACCTGGCAACACGGAGAGGATTGCCGACTCACTCTTTTACGTTTACGCCCTGCCCTTTGAAGCCGCCTCACTGCTGCTCTTGATCGCAATCGTAGGAGCCGTCTGGATGGCCAAAAAGAAGGAGGTGGCTGAATGAGCTTTACCCCCATCACAACCGGCCACTATCTTGTACTTAGCGCAGCGCTTCTCCTGATCGGTGCCGTCGGCCTGCTGATGCGTCGAAACGTCATCATTATGCTGATGTCGATCGAGTTGATTCTCAACGCCGTCAACATTAACCTCGTTGCCTTCTCACGACACTGGCAACATGTCACTGGACAAGTCTTCGCCATCTTCGTCATTACGGTTGCTGTCGCTGAAGCAGCCGTTGGCCTTGGCATTCTCATCGCACTTTTCCGCAATCGTGGCACCGTACTTTCAGACGAAATCGACCTGCTCAAATGGTGAACCTCGTCTCAGACTTTTGGTGGATCCCCCTCTACCCCTTCATCGGCTCCCTGCTGATCGCGATCTTGCGTCGCGGCGGGGCCGTGATCGGTCCTGCTGCCATCCTCGCCGCCTTCCTCCATGGTCTGGTCGTCTACTCAAGCCCCAGAGGCGGTGCTCTCGACCATACTCTCTACCAATGGATGCCCGGCATTGCTTTTCGCTTGGTAGCTGACGACCTATCGCTACTGATGGTGCTCATCATCACTGGTGTCGGCTTTCTCATCCATGTCTATTCGATCGGCTACATGGACAAAGAGCCTGGCTTCTGGCGCTACTTTGCCTACCTCAACTTCTTCGTTTTCTTCATGCTGCTGCTGGTGCTGGCAAGCAACCTCATGGTCCTTTTTGCTGGCTGGGAGGGCGTCGGCCTTGCGAGCTATTTCCTGATTGGCTTCCACCACGACCGTCCTACGGTCAATCGAAACGCCAACAAAGCCTTCCTCTACAACCGCGCCGGTGATGCCGGTTTCCTCATCGGAACGCTGATCCTCTTCACTGCCGCCGGCACCACCGAGTTCACCGCAATCAACCAACTGCCAGGCAGCCCTCTCATGCTCGTCGCTGCCTTACTTCTTGCCCTCGGCGCAACTGGCAAATCAGCTCAGCTCCCGCTCTTTGTCTGGCTTCCTGACGCCATGGTCGGGCCTACTCCCGTATCTGCGCTCATCCACGCCGCCACCATGGTGACTGCCGGTATATACCTCTTTGCGCGGCTGGCGCCCTTTCTGGCCGCCAATCCCGACGCTGGTCTTGTGATTGCCGTCATCGGCGCAGCAACTGCCCTCATCGCTGCCACCATCGCTCTGGTCGAACACGACATCAAGCGCATTCTCGCTTACTCCACAATCAGCCAACTCGGCCTAATGTTCCTGGCTGCTGGCCTCGGCGCAACTCAGGCCGCCATCTTCCACGTCGCCACCCACGCCTTCTTTAAGGCTCTGCTCTTTCTCTGTTCAGGCAATATCATTCATGCCCTCAAAGGCGAGCAGGACATCCGTTACATGGGCGGCCTTCGCGATAAGATGCCCTGGACTTTCCGCCTTATGGTGCTCGGTGGGCTTAGCCTCGCCGGATTCCCGGGTCTCGCCGGTTTCTTCAGCAAGGATGCAATCCTGCTAGCTGCCACGCAGTCGCCTATCCTGCTCGCAGCCGGCTTCATCGTCAGCTTCATCACTGCCGCATATGTCAGCCGTATGTTGTGGGCAATATTTTTCGGGGTCTACAATCGTGAAGCCCATGAAGCTCATGGCACAATGCTTCACCCCCTCTGGCCGCTCGCAATTGGCAGCGTCGTTGCGGGTTACTTTGGCCCCCATCAGGACGGTGCCTGGCCGATTGCGATCGGCTCCGCCCTGGCCTCGATCGCAGGTCTCTACCTGGGACGCCACCTACGCCTCCCAGAACTGCTCAAGACCTTCTTCGCCCGCAAATGGTTTATCAATGACGCCTACGAAGTCATCCTCGTCAAAACTACCGCCAGCCGTGGCTCTGCCACGCTGAACTGGATTGACCAGAAGATCATCGACCTTCTGCCACGCGCTACCGCCTTCTTCACCTCCGCTGCCAGCCTGCTAACCGGCTGGTTTGATAGCTCCATCGTCGATGGCCTTGTCAAAGCGACGGCCGCAGCATTCTCAGTTGCCAGCTATCCGCTCCGCCTTGCTCAAACCGGCCGCACCCACAATTACGCGCTCGTAATCGTAGTCACGGTAGCGATCACTTTTGGATGGTACTGGCTGCAATGACACTCTTGCTCGTCATCCCCATCCTTGGTGCCCTCGCTATGTTGCTTACCCCGAAGCGACTCGCCTGGTATGCGGCCATACTGATCTCCGCCGCCACGCTGCTCCAGGCCATCGCACTCAACTTTCCGGCCACGATCCGCCACAATTGGATCCCCGCCATCGGCGCTCAATTTTTGCTCACTGTCGATGGCATCAGCTACCTGCTGGTCACACTTACCGGGTTGATGACCCTTCTCGGTATCCTCGCCTCGCCCAAGATGCCGCGCACCTTCTACGCGATGCTGCTCCTGCTTGCCGCTGGCTGCCACGGAGTCTTCCTCGCCCACGATCTCCTGCTCTTCTTCATCTGCTTTGAAGCTGTCCTCATTCCGATGTACTTCCTGATCGTGATCTACGGTGCAGAAGACCGCCGCCGCGCCGCCTTCAAGTTCATTCTCTATACCGTGGCTGGCAGCATTGCTCTCCTGATTGGATTCCTCACGCTCTACGTCCAACATGCCGCCCAAACCGGCATCTATACCTTCGATCTCACGCCCCTCCTCAACACGAGGCTCACGCCATCCACTGAGCGCCTTGTCTTTTGGGCTCTCTTTCTTGGCTTTGCGATCAAGATCCCTATGTTCCCCTTCCACACCTGGCTGCCCGACGCCCACACCCAGGCACCTACTGCCGGTTCTGTCATGCTCGCCGCAGTCATGCTCAAGATGGGTACTTACGGCTTCCTACGCTTCTCACTACCCCTGCTTCCCAAGGCCAGCCTCGACGCCCAAATCCTGGCCGCTCTGTCGATCATCGCCATCCTCTATGGAGGCTGGATCTGCCTTGCCCAAACCGACTGGAAACGCCTCATCGCTTACTCTTCGGTCAGCCATCTCGGCTTTTGCACCCTCGGCATCTTTACGCTCAACTCCACCGGAATCTCCGGTAGCATCATCCAGCAACTCAATCACGGTATCTCAACCGGCTTGCTATTCCTGTTGGTCGGCTTTGCCTACGACCGTCGACACACACGTGAGATCAAAGACTATGGTGGCCTTGCCAAAGGCATGCCCGGCTTTGCCGCCGTCTTCATGATCGCCCTGCTGAGCTCGATCGGCCTCCCGCTCCTCAACGGCTTCGTCGGTGAATTCACAATCCTTCGTGGCGCATATCTCGCCCAGCCCTGGTGGGCTGCCACCGCCGTCATCGGGATCATTCTCGCTGCCGGCTACATGCTTAGCCTCTACCGCCACACTATGCTTGGGCCCGTAACTAACGAAGCCAATGCCAATCTGCCCGATCTCGGCTTCCGCGAGTGGCTCATCGCCTCTCCGCTGATCGCCTGGTCGATCTGGATTGGTATCAAGCCTGCCTACTACTTCCAGATCATCGCCGAACCAGTGGAAAAAATCGTCGAAAGGCTGCATCCTTAAATGTCAGTCAACGACTTCTTCTCAATCCTTCCAGCTCTGGTCTTTGCCCTCTTTGGGTGCGCCCTGCTGCTCATGCGCTTTGAATCAAGCCGCATCTATGTGGTCTTCCTAACTATTGGAGAAGTCCTGGCTGCTATCGGCCTCTGGCGTCAATCCGATTTCCTGGGCCTTACAGGCTTTCAGGGTGCGGTCCTGATCGACCGTTTTGGCATCTTTCTTAATTCAGTCTGCCTCGCCGCTGCTCTCCTCTCGGCCATCGGCGCTTACCGCTATCTAGAATCGAATGACGAGGACCACCCGGAGTTCTACTCCCTCATTCTACTGGCCCAGTCCGGCATGTACCTCATGATTTCTGGCACCGAACTCATCACTGTGTTCATCGGTCTCGAGATCACGGCCGTCTCTTTCTACACACTCACTGGCTACTTCCGCACCAATCCGCGCTCGAATGAAGCTGCCCTCAAATACCTCCTCCTCGGAGCATTTTCAAGCGGCCTTCTTCTCTACGGTTTCTCGATCCTCTATGGCCTCACCGGCTCCACCCACTATCTCCGAATCACAGCCATGCTCACCAACCGGGTCCCCAATGACCCTCTGATCCTCCTTGCTGTGATCCCCATCGTCCTTGGCCTCCTCTTCAAGGTTGCCGCTGCGCCGCTTCACATGTGGGCCCCGGATGCTTACGAAGGGGCTCCCACTCCTGTCACTGCTTATCTGGCCACAGCAAGTAAAGCTGCGAGCCTCGGCCTGCTGCTGCGGTTGCTGCTCGGGCCCCTCCACGAATTCCGCTCCTCCTGGGAAGCCGTCATCACCTTTGCTGCCATCGCCAGCCTCACTGTCGGCAACCTCGCCGCAATCACCCAATCGAGCGCCAAACGCATGCTCGCCTACTCAAGCATCGGTCACGTCGGCTACATCCTGCTCGGCCTGGTTGCCGGCAATCAAACCGGCATTGAGGCCATCCTCCTCTACCTGCTGGTCTACACGATCATGACTACCGGAGCCTTCCTGCTTCTAGCCGGCCTTAGCCGCGATGGAGTCACCGACTTCAAAGGTCTCCTCTACCGCAACCCCGGTGTTGCCCTGATGATGATCATCCTGCTGGTCTCCCTCGCCGGCCTTCCACCAACAGCCGGCTTCATGGCCAAGTACATGGTCTTCCTTTCGCTCATCCAGGCTCGTCAATACTGGATCGCTGTAGTTGCCGCGCTATATGTGGCCGTCTCCCTTTACTACTACTTCCGAATCGTCCGTGAAATGACACAGAAGCCCGACGATGCTACCAATGCCGTCACCATGAGCACGGGCTGGCGCGCTGCCGTAGGCCTTAGTGCCATCCTCAGCATCGCCCTCGGAATCAACCCCGAACCTGTCCTCGCCTGGGCCAGGAGTGCCATTCGATGATCGATCAGTTTCTGCCGTACATCATCGCAATCACCTTCACGGCAGTTTTTCCGCTCGTTGTTGGCTACCTGGTGTTGGTCGAACGCAAACTCCTTGCCGATTTCCAAGCTCGCCTCGGGCCTATGCGTGTTGGGCCTCATGGACTCCTTCAGCCGATTGCTGACGCTATCAAACTCTTGCTCAAAGAAGACCTTGTCCCGAAGGACGCTGATAAATTCCTCTTTTATCTCGCTCCAGTCGTAAGCCTGGCGACAGCCTTCGCTAGCTTTGCCGTGATTCCGATTACCAGCACAGTGCATGTGGCTGACGTTAATGTCGGCATTCTCCTCATCTCAGCCCTCGCAGCCGTAGGAGTCTTTGGAATCATCCTTGGTGGTTGGGCCTCCAACAGCAACTATTCACTCCTCGGTGCTCTGCGCGGCGCCGCCCAACTCATCAGCTATGAAGTCGCCTTGGGCCTCGCCATCATCACTGCCGTAATGCTCTCTGGCACGCTCTCGATGACCGGCATCGTCCATGCTCAATACCATCAACAAATCTGGTTCATCTTTGGCAACTACGGTGCGATGTTGTTAAGCTTCTTCATCTTTCTGATCGCAGCTGTAGCCGAGATCAATCGTGCTCCATTCGACCTCCCCGAAGCCGAAAGTGAAATCGTGGCCGGCTATCACACAGAGTATTCAGGCTTCCGCTGGGGCCTGTACATGCTGTCTGAGTACACCAATATCTTCATCATCTGCAGTGTCGCGGTGACGCTCTTCTTCGGCGGCTGGCTCCGTCCCTTCCCTAACGTTGAGTGGCTCGCCTACCCAACCGATGCACTCTTCCCATTTGCCCTCTTCGCCGCCAGTGCCTACGGTTGCTGGCGTATGAAACTCTGGCCCTTCACGGTCCTACTGGGCTTGACCTCTGCAGCTTTTCTGATCCCTGCCGTTGCCACCCTCGTCAGCGCACCCTTCTGGTTCTTCTTCAAGGTCAGTGTGGTCTTCTACGTCCTGGTCTGGTTCCGCGCCTCCTGGCCTCGCCTCCGCTACGACCAACTAATGGACCTCGGATGGAAGCGGCTGATTCCCCTTGCCCTCGGCTCCCTGCTCGCCAATGCCATTATCGGCATGATCTAAAGCCAAAATTTTGCCTCAAAACCCCTGTTTGGCCCCGCCTCGATCCTGCCCATCCCAGATCCCAAAAAAAAATAAACTGATGGTGGAACTTAACACTCACCAATCTCGTTCGTCTTATCAATAGAGAGAGACGGAGAGCGCTTCTGGATTCACCCTTTCCCTTGTATTCAGGATTCAGAAGCGCTCTCTCGAAATTCTCCAAACACGTTTCGTAACGTATCTGAAATTTCCCCGACGGTAGCGAATGCACGCGCCGAATTTAAGATCCTCGGCATTAAATTCGTGCCATCTACTGCGGCTAGCTTCAACTCCTCCAGGCTCAGCTTCCAGGTTTCCACATCGCGACTCGCGCGTAATTCTCGCAAACGAGCCACCTGTGCCGCCTCCACCTGCGGATGGATCTGAAAGACCGGCGTCGCCTCCCCACCCTCCACCTGAAACTGGTTCACGCCAACTACAATGGCCTTGCCGCTCTCAACCCGCTTCTGGTATTCGTAGGCCGCATTCTGGACCTCGCCCTGAATATAACCGCTCTCAATCGCTGCAATGGTCCCCCCCATCGCATCAATCCTTGCCAGATACTCCTGCGCCTCTTCTTCCAGTCGATCGGTCAACGCCTCCACATGATAGGACCCGCCCATCGGATCGGGCTCGGCCGTCACCCCGCTTTCATAGGCGATCACTTGTTGTGTCCGCAATGCCACCCTCGCTGCATCAGCAGTCGGCAAGCCAAGGGCCTCATCCATACCGTTCGTGTGCAAGCTTTGTGTCCCACCCATTACTGCCGCCATCGCCTGCAAAGCGACCCTGACCACATTCACATCCGGTTGCTGTGCCGTCAGTGTCGACCCTGCCGTCTGCGTATGAAAGCGCAACATCATCGACCTCGGATCCTTCGCCATAAAGCGATCCTTCATCAAGCGCGCCCAGAGCCTGCGCGCCGCGCGAAACTTTGCGATCTCCTCAAAGAAATCATTGTGGGCATTGAAGAAGAAGCTTAGCCGGGGCGCAAAAGAGTCCACAGCCAAACCAACATCGATTGCTGCCTCAACATAAGCTACAGCATCTGCCAGCGTGAAGGCGATCTCCTGAGCCGCCGTCGACCCCGCCTCGCGGATGTGATAACCGCTGATCGAGATCGTGTTCCACTCAGGCAACTCTTTGCTTGCCCAGGCAAAGATATCGGTGATCAACCGCATCGCCGGCCGTACGGGATAAATGTAGGTTCCCCGCGCTATGTATTCTTTCAAAATGTCGTTCTGAATCGTGCCGCCAAGCTTCTTGACGTTTGCCCCCTGCCCTTTGGCCACCAAAACGTAATACGCAAGTAGCGTCCCTGCTGTCGAGTTGATCGTCATCGAGGTGGTGATCTCTCCAAGCGAGATCCCGGCGAACAAACGCTCCATGTCGGCGATCGAACAAATTGATACCCCCACCCGGCCCACTTCGCCCACGGCTAACGGATGATCTGCATCCATCCCCATTTGTGTAGGCAAATCAAAAGCTACCGAGAGCCCCGTTGTCCCCTGTGAAAGCAAATACCGGTAACGCGCATTCGATTCTTCCGCCGACCCGAACCCTGCATATTGCCGCATCGTCCACAACCGCGAGCGGTACATCCCGGAATAGATCCCACGAGTGTAAGGATATTCCCCAGCCTGCATGGCCTAGCTCCGGCCGATCTTCCGCGCCTTGAAAAAACTCTGTAAACCGTAATAGGCCATCACGATAAAAGCAAAGCCCATCAGGGCCAATCGCCCCAAACTATCGCTATCACCTTTGAAGTCGTAGATGCCCTTCACCAGGCTTCCCAGGATCACAATAGCGAACACCGCAAAAAAGAACCCAATCAGCTCATTCCACAGAATATGGAGTGGCTTGATCACACCGGGCATAAAGGCCTGCAAAAATCGTTTCATGTCACTACAAGTTTTATGCTAACAAAGCCACGAGCGTTCGATAAGAGTGAATGGTATTCTGTGACTGGTAAAGGCGCATGGACGAGAACCTCAAAGACTTAATGCAAGAGCTCGGCAATGCCATCAATGAGTCGCTTTCAGACTCTGATCGCATCGCTGCTGCGATTGGCGACATCAAACGCGCCGGCTACGACGTTTTCCTTGTTCTGGAAGCGACGATTGGCTTCAACAAACGCGAAGACGTAAACGACGATCATCCCGAGATCCCCGACAACTTCGAGGCTACCGGCAAGATCAGTTGGAACAATCAGGACACCAAGTTCCTCAAGGCCCTGAAGATCTCTCTAGACGAAGATCCCCGCTAACAGACTGCAAAACTTGTCAAAACCTAACAACCTCACCGAAAAATGGCTCAAAGCCAAAGCGCCCCTCAAGTCTGCTGAAGACTCAGAGCCTGATCGTGACGTAGCCATCGCCATGATCGAAGCGCGCAAAGCTGCTGGCCTCACCCAAGAGCAACTCGCTCACCGGATGAAAACCACCATCTCTGCCATCATTCGTCTCGAGAGCGGCGAAACTCGCGCTACCGTGCCGATCCTTGAACGCTTTGCAGCCTCTACCGACACCCGCCTCAAGATCTCCTTCGAACCCATCGAAGATTGAACCTGCTGCGGCACCAATTCAAGCGTCAGGGACGATCACCGGGCATCCCTCAACTGGTGGATTGTTTCTGCTGCACTAAGCTTTCCCGGGATTGGTTCCGCAGTTGCGCTACTCTCCAGCCACTCCCGCATTGCCGGACGCTCAACAGTACTGAAAAGCTCGCTCTTGATGAGGTCTGAAAGACTCATCCCCTCGCTAGCAGTTCGTGCCTTCAGTGCGCCGTGCATCTCATCGGAAACATCCCTGACTTGAATCCTCTTGGACATACTTACAGCATATAAACATGTGGTCCCAGTCTCACCACAACTCCGCGTAAACTCCCGCCGTCATCGCAACGCTCTTCTCCCAGGCAAACTCCTTTGCCCTCGCAAGCCCTCTCACTGCAAAGTCTCTTCTCCCATCAATATCCGCAAGCCGCTTCAAACCCGCCCCAATCTCATCTACCGATAAAGGGTCCACCATCAACCCCGCATTCCCCACCACCTCCGGCAGTGCCGACACATTCGAAGTCAACACTGCTACCCCATTCGCCATCGCTTCAAGCACCGGAATCCCAAAGCCCTCATCGAGACTCGGAAACGCAAGCACCGCCGCTCTCTGATACAAAACCGCCAACTCCGCATCACTCACATAGCCAAGCACCTTCACATTTGGTGGCAAGTCCCTCAGCATCGCCTCGGCTTCAAACCCCGCACTCCCCGCTATCCACAACTGCCACTCTGGCCCCAATACCTCAAACGCCTCAATCAGCCTTCGTGTGTTCTTCCGCTTCTGTACAGCTCCGACAGTCAAAACGATCTTTTCCCGCTCTTCAACTGTTCGCACCGAAGCAGGCAACACAACTCCATGCGGTATCACCCGGATTCGATCAGCCGGATAACCCAGATACGACACCACCTGCGACTTCGTAAATTCCGACACCGCAATGATCAGATCGCTCCGCTCGGCGGCCTCCCGTGCCTGCGCTGCAAACCGCTCTCGAAACTCCTGCATCGAGTACTCACCGCTCAAAACAAAAAGGTCATGAAATGTACTGACCATTTTTGCGCTTCCACGACGAGGCAGCCTTTGGTTCAATCCATGAAATACATCAACGCCACTTGGCACAGAATCGAACAATAAGCGCTTCGGCCATGGCGCCCGCACCCAACGATGCGGACGATAGTATCGACGCAGCCTTGGCCCTTTATGGAGCCGCAGCAGGCCATTCATCAAGTGCAGAGAGTATTTGCCCACCCCGCTCAGCTCTGTACCCACTGAGTAGGTTGCATCAACTCCGACTATTGGATCAACGATTGGGCCTCGGTCTCGCACACGCTCTCGAAGGAATTATTCTCCCACAGCCCTGCTTCCACTTCATCGAGCAGCGAATCGAGATGCCAGCCATTACTCTCCCCGAGCTCTACTGAAGAGATCGTGATCTGCAACTCTACCGCAGTCCCCCGCGCCATTGTCTTCAGCGCAATTTCATTGGCCACCTTGCGCAACGCAGTGTGCAGACTGATGCCGCACCGGTCAGGGCTCAACACTGCAAATCGCCCTCCACCAAAGTAGGCCGTCAGATCCACCTCACTTGAGAAAACTCGCATTGCCTCACCCAGCTCAACAAGTAGCCATTCCTCTTCATGCCGTCCGGCGATTTCCCCTACAGCATCAAGGTTCGTCACTTGAAAATATGCGCAGGCCGCACAAGGCACCGTCGTACCACGTCGCCGCAACAAGCGGCAAAATGGCTCACCGAGCTGCAGGAATCCGGTGAAGTTCAACAACCCCGTTAATTCATCGCGAACACTCATCCGTCGCAAACCGTTGGCGATGCGGTTGCGCTCCATCGCGCAGCGGATTGCTCTACCCAGTGGAGTGCAGTCCACCTCGTGCTTCACCAGCACATCCTGTGCGCCTTCCTGCATCAGCCGCACTGTAAGCGTGGCATCTTCTGCATTCAACAGTGCGATCACAGGTGTATGAAGAGCGGCTGCCTTGAGCCTTTGAAATGTTGCAATCCCAGAGCTGTCCCCCACCCACAAGTCCGCCAGGATCGCATCGAAGCTGATGTCTTTCATCAACAGCAGCGCTTCTTCCAGCGTCTCGGCATCACACAGCTCAAACGGACTCAGCCAGGTGTTGCCGTTTTGCAGCTCTTCCAGTTCACCCAACGCATCGCGCAAAAAACTCGCATCCGCCAGGTTGTCTTCAAGCAATAGAATTCGGGTGTACTTCTTGCGCATTCTCAAAAGGAAAGTGCGCCGCTCAAGTCTTTATTCTCAGGCTTCTTCGCCCAGCTCATATTCTTTAAGTTTGCGGTAAAGCGTGGTTCTGCCAATACCCAATAGCGAGGCGGCCGTCAACCGGTCACCCTTCGTATACTCAAGCGCCCGCATGATCGCCTGCCGCTCAAGTTCCGCCAGTGGCACCACAGGCACAAGCGCTGGCGCTGTTGCCGCTCCACTCGAGTATGCGTACGAGGGCGGGAAGCTCGGCGTAGCTGCATCCGGATAAGTCAATGGTTGAGCAAAGGCAGGCGTAGGCGCTGAAATCGGTGCTCGCCGCTGCAGCGCATTCATGACGCTCGATGGAAGATCCCCTCGATGGAACGATGGCCCCGAATTTACGGCCAGCATGTGCTGAATGCAATTCTCAAGTTCACGAACATTTCCTGGCCAGTCATAACTCAACAATGCCTCAAGCACTTCTGGCTCCATCCCCTGCATTCTTCCGTACCTCCGCAGAAAGTGGGCAACCAGATGAGGCACATCTTCGCGACGATCCTTCAGCGGCGTCAACCGCAAAGTCACGACGTTTAGTCGATAGTAAAGATCACGGCGGAAATTGCCCTTCTCTACTTCTTTTGCCAAATCCCGATTGGTCGCAGCGATTACGCGGAAGTCAGCCCTCTTCTGGGACAGGCCTCCCACGGGTCGATACTCTTTCTCCTGCAGCACACGCAGCAGCTTTGCCTGCAACTCAAGCGGCAGCTCCCCGATTTCATCCAGAAACGCCGTTCCACCATTGGCCAGCTCAATCAAGCCCGCCTTCGAATTGTTGGCACCCGTGAACGCTCCCTTCACATAACCGAACAACTCGCTTTCCATCAACGGACCCACCATCGACGAACAGTCAATCGTCACAAAGGGCCCATCGTGCAGAACGTCGTGGATCGATCGCGCCACAACTTCTTTTCCTGTGCCGGTCTCGCCCAGCACAAGCACGGGCCAGCGACATCGCCCCAGCTTGTCGATCAGTCGCTGCAACTGCAGCATCCGTGGCGATTGGCCAATCAGTACTTTGAGATTTTCCTCGAGTGATGAACGCATAGAAACTACACCTTTGGGGTAGTGGGGCGAGCTAACCAAAAATCTTCAGATATATTTCGCCAGAGCTGCATATTTTTTACAGTGCTTCTAGGGTACATGACGAGTCACAAATCCTCGATGCCCCTCCGCGCGTAACTTTCGGGCAATCTCTTCTGCTTCTCCTCGAGTTCCCTCGCCCGCAATCACCCGGTACAACAACGGCTTGCCTTCTTTTTTTACGACGCGCACTGGCTTTACCAGTCGTTCAATCTCCTTCTTCAACCCCTCGGCCTTCGACCGGTCTTCCCATGCTGCTACTTGCACTCCATAACTTTCCACGACTTCACCTCTTGGGGCATCGATTACCGTCAGCTTCACCATCGCTGTTCCTGGTCCAATCATCGCGATCTCTTCAGCTGCCCTTCGAGAGAGATCAATGATGCGATCACCCACGAAAGGTCCACGATCAGTGATCCTCACATTCACTCTTTTGGTGTTGCTTTCATTCTCGACACGTACCCATGTTCCAAAGGGCATTGTGCGATGAGCCGCTGTCTTTTCGTTCATGTTGAAGACTTCTCCATTGGCACTCGTTCGCCCATGATAGGGATCTCCATACCAACTGGCAATGCCTCGTTCAGTCTCTCCAATCTTCACTGCTCGCACATTTCGTTGCGGTGCTTGCGGCACGCTCTTTGCTGCTTTGTTGCGAGAGCACGAAGAAGCCATCACAAGCGCAAAGCCAACAATGACAAGTGTTCGAAGCATCATCGATATCGCCTTTCATCTCCGAAACAATTTTACTTGTAAATGTTTTGGACTTCACCCATGCCCTCAGCAAGCATTTTTTTCTTGACATTATTTGCGAAAGACTTTATATCTGAAGCACTGAGTCCTCCTCGCGGGGACTCAAATTGATGTTAGGGAGAATGATCCGAATGAAGAATGCAACCAAGCCAGTAGCCAAGCCAGCAGCCAAGAAGGCCGCTCCGGCAAAGAAGGCCGCCGCTCCGGCAAAGAAGGCCGCTGCTCCGGCAAAGAAAGCCGCTGCTCCGGCAAAGAAGGCCGCTGCTCCGGCAAAGAAGGCCGCTGCTCCGGCAAAGAAAGCCGCTCCGGCAAAGAAGGCCGCTCCGAAGAAGAAGTAGTCTTTCGGCAGCGCTCGTAAGAGCGTGCGATCTTTACTTATCAACCAAACTGGGCTCCGCGAAATCGGGGCCCTTCTTCTTGCTCAAAATCAAAACATCGAAGCTCTCACCAAATGAAAAAAACAATGTCCTGAATTGCATTTCACCCAATAAAACCAATCCTTCCATCACTTCAGGTCCAAGACTCAACATAGAAGCTCTCAAGCTCTCAAACGATTCCACTCTCCACCCGGCGTCTGCCGCCGCATCGATCAGCGAATCCCAATCCACATGTGCCGTGATGTCTCTCTTGCCAGGCTCAAGCAACACCTCATCGCTTGCCACATGTTTGCGATAGCTCATCAACGATCCACTTGCAAATCTTGCTCGCTCGAGCTTTCGATACCCATAGTCGATAAGAATATAGGAGCCTTCTTCCATCGCTTCATACGCTTCATGAAGATGCGCGCTCACTTGGCCTCGCACCTCGCGCACATCTTTGGCTGGGCTATGAGGCCACCAGACGAAGCGCTCATCTCGAAGCGCAACCTTTAACATCACATCACCCTCATAGACATCTACAGGCATCGCATCAATCAATTCGTTCGAAAACAAAATCGCCTTTTTTGATTTGGATATTTTCTGGCCTGCTTCGACGCTCTTGTACACCCCCTCATCAAAGCTTGCTCTCAACTCACAACGCCCCGCACCAATATCCACCAGACAATCGAAGGCGGGCATTACCCTTTCGGCAACTGCCTTCACATAAGCTCCAAATACTGGTTGCAACTGCGATGCCGTAAAAAAGTCTCCATGCATCCCAAAAGGATCCCCGCGATAATATCCGAGACGCTCATCATAGAGAGCCATCTGCATGAACACCGAAAACGGAATGGGTCCTTCCCGTTTGATTCGTTCTGCGATTTTGCGTTCAAGCTCACTCACAAGCTATAGTTTCGGGCATGAGATTGATTCTTGTATTGGCCTTTGCTCTCTCGCTCTCTGCCGCAAGCGAAGAAGCCGCTATCAAAAAAGTTCTCGACGATCAGACCAAAGCCTGGAATCGGGGTGACATCGACGAGTTCGTCCGTGCCTATGAGAAATCCTCCACGATCACCTTCGTCGGGAAGACTGTCTCGCGAGGATATGACGATGTGCTCACTCGATATCGCACCAACTATCCCGGCAAGCTCCACATGGGCAGCCTCTTCTTTGAAGATGTCGAAGTGAAAATGCTCGGTAAAGAATACGCACTCGTCATTGGCAAGTTTGTTCTCGATCGGACGCAAGCCGGCGGAGGCCCAGCCTCGGGCCGCTGGACTCTGATTGGCCACAAAACCAAAGAAGGTTGGAAGTTTATCCACGACCACACCAGCAACTAGTAAGGAATCCGGGCTGCAAACTCTTTGCCTGCCTGGATCGCTTCTTTCTCACTCAATCCTGCGATGCCCCCAATGTAACTACCTTTGGCGAATACAAAAAGTGGCCCCGCGCTCGTTGCCCCATCAAAGTAGCCGCCATAAGATGCCACAAACTTCGGCTCCTTCATCTGATTCTTGATGTCAAAGATATAGCTCCCTGCCTGGGTCGCATTGTGGCACCGAATCAGTAGCAGTCTGTACTTCTGCTTTCCGGTCTCATACTCGGCCACATTGCCGCCACCAAGATAAGACAGTCCCAGCATCGGGGCCGCTACAACGCCAATGCTCTTCCTGTTGAGAGAAGGAAACCGCACGTCCTCCGCTATTGCGCGCGGCAGGTCTGGCAGAGCAGACTTCTTCGCTTCTTCGACAGGAGCATTCCCCCCACATGAGATCAACCACCCGCAAATCAAAAGCATCCAAATCTGTTTCATACGCGATACTCATCCGGACGCCACTCCCGGATTGCCTCCTTGATTTCTTTCCTCTCCATCTTCTCTTCCAGAGCTCTCCTTGCCAATGCAACTACCTCGCCATCAGAGGCAAATCGTAACCCAATCCATTGCTCTACACTGACTGCATCCACCCAGCTTGAATCCCCATTTCCCACAAGCCTACGCACTCTTGTCTGCTCCTCCAACCGGATCAACCGGTCCTGAACACGCAAGGCATTGAGGCGCAATTTAAGCACGGCAACAACCAGACCGCAACTCACCATAAATCCCCACGCCACGCTCAAATCTGGCTCTCGCACCAGCCGCATCCCCCAATAGACAACATTAAGCAGCATCATTGGCGAGAGGAAAAAGTGATACCAGGGATCCCATCGTGCATGATTTTTATTTTTCTGTATGGCCATAAGTCTTCACGTGGGGCGATCATAGCAAAAGGAAATGAACCCGGGTCTCTGCGGAAGCTGCATCTACGTCCGTCGCATCGTCAATGATCGCGGCAGTACCTTCTATCACTGCGGTCGAGCCAAGGACGACCCCAGCTTCCCCAAGTACCCTCGCCTCCCTGTCTTCCACTGCTGCGGCTTCGAACCCGCTAAAAGTACTGACCCGCCTCAACCAACTTCTTCAACTCCTTAACGTCACTTGTAATTCCTAGCGCCAGCATCAAAAGAATCCGTGCCTTAGGCCCCGTCAGGCTCCCAGCAAATATCACCCCGCGATTCCGCAGGTCTCTCCCTGATCCTTCATACGCGTAGGTATCCAGCACTCGTCCCTGCGCACATCTTGTCGACAACAGTGATGGCAGCCCCGCATCGATCGCCCTCTGAATCGCAGGCAAGGTCATTGGCGGCACATTCCCGCGGCCTGTCCCTTCAATCACAATTCCACGCGCTCCCTGCTCCCGGGACCCCTCGTCAATCGCAACACGCATCGCCGCTCGAACATTTGCCGGCCCGTCATAAGAAAACTCCGATGCATTCCGCATCGCCCCAATCACCACCACCGGTTTCGCTGAATGGTGCCGCAAGTCGAGAAAGAAAGCTGTCTCCTCAAGCGTATCCGTCCCGTGCGTCATCACCACACCGCTTACCTCAGGCCGCTCCAGCACAACACGGATCTGCTCCGACAAATCCCACATATGCCGTGGCG
>JBKJUN010000262.1:0-21512 GCA_046590555.1 Bryobacter sp.
TCGACCCCGAGAACGCTCTTCTCACCCGCATGCCCCTCCAGCGTATGGATGCCGAGACTCTCTACGACTCGCTCATGCTTGCTTCAAGCCGCCTCGACGACACTGCCTTCGGCACCCCATCCGACATCCGCATCAACGAAGACAAAGAGGTCTCCGTCAAGCCCGGCAAGCTCGGCTATCGTCGCAGCATCTACACCCTACACCGCCGTCAAACCCCAGTCTCTTTGATGGACGCCTTCGACCAACCCTCGATGACGCCCAACTGTACAGAGCGCCGCCGCTCCAACGTAGCCACCCAGGCCCTTCACATGTTTAACGGCTCTATCTCCTGGGAACTCTCGAAATTTATGGCCGGCCGCATCATAGACGAAGCAGGCAACGATCGTGCCAAACAAGTGGAACAAGTCTACCTGCGAGCCTACTCTCGCCCTCCCAACCCGGCAGAAATCGAAACGGCCAAAGCCGGCATCGCAGACTTCGAAAAGCAATGGCCCGATCGTCTCAAGCAAGACAACTCCGAGGCGCCGCACGCCGCCCAATCCCAGTGGTTAGCCCTCGCCAACTTCTGCCACGCCATCCTCAACTCCGCTGAATTCAGCTTCATCGACTAAGGCCAACCCATGCAACAGAACACCCGTCGCGACTTCTTCAATTCGATCTCCAATGGCCTCCACGGCGCAGCCCTCGCCAGCCTCATCGCCAGCGAAGCCAGGGCCTCCGGCGTCTACGACCTCACCCCAAAGTCCTCCCATTTCGCCCCCAAGGCCAAAGCCGTCATCCAGCTATTCATGAACGGCGGCCCCAGCCAGGTCGACCTCTTCGATCCCAAGCCAACCCTCACTCGCCTCGCCGGCACCGCCCCCGGCCGCGAACTCAGCTTCGCCATCTCCAACGGCGACAAACCCGGCTTCCTCATGCCAAGCCCCTATGAATTCAAGCGCCACGGCAAGGCGGGCATCGACATCTCAAGCGCGCTCCCACACTTGGCCACCTGCGCCGACGACATCACCGTGATTCGTTCGATGTACGGTGAACACGCCAACCACGAACCAGCGCTCTTTCTGATGCACACCGGCCGCACCATCGCCAGTCGCCCCGCCATCGGCTCCTGGATCGCCTACGGGCTCGGCACAGAGAACCAGAACCTCCCTGCCTATGTCGTCCTCGACGATCCCAAAGGCCTCCCCATCAATGGCATCTCCAACTGGCAATCCGCTTGGCTTCCGCCCATCTACCAAGGCACCCGCTTCCGCGCCGAAGGCCCGCCAGTCCTTAATCTCGAACCCCGCAAAGAGATCCCAACTCCGCTTGTCGAAGCCGAACGCAGTCTCCTGCGTAAGCTCGATCAAGCTCATCGAGGCACCCGTCCTCACCAGCCAGAGCTCGACGCCAGAATCTCCAGCTACGAACTCGCAGCCCGCATGCAGATGGCCGCTTCCGACGCTCTCGACGTCAACCAGGAAACCGAAGCCACCCGCGAAGCCTACGGCCTCAACGATTCCGCAACTGCTTCTTACGGCAAGCGCTGCCTGATGGCAAGGCGTCTGGTCGAACGCGGTGTCCGCTGCGTCCAGCTCTACATCGAAAGCCAGATTTTCGACTCCCACGACAAGCTCGAAGACAGCCTCGGCTACGCCTGCAAGAAGACCGACAAGCCAGTAGCCGCTCTGCTCAAAGACTTGAAGCAACGTGGCCTCCTCGACTCAACGCTAGTCGTCTGGGGCGGGGAATTAGGCCGCCTCCCGATGTCGCAAGGCACGGGCAAGGGCGCTGGCCGAGACCACGGCCCCAACGGCTTCAGCGTTTGGATGGCCGGAGCCGGCGTCAAGAAAGGCCACGTCCACGGCACCACCGACGACATTGGCTTCAAAGCCGAGCAGGACAAGGTCAGCGTCCACGACTTCCACGCCACCATCCTTCACCTCATGGGCATGAATCACCGCGACCTCGTCTACAAACGCCACGGCCTCGAAGAACGCCTAACCGACCAATTCCCGGCTCGTGTAGTCAGTGAGATCCTCGCCTAGACACTGGAGATGCCGAATCGATTTCAGCTCGTTATTTTTGATTCGGGCGATTGAAATCAAACATCTACCGACACTTAGTGAACCTCGATGTAATAAAATCTCGCTATGCGTCGCCGCCACTTCCTAACCTTGTCTTCCACCGGCACCCTCCTCGTCTACAAGCTCGATGGCCAACCAACGGTCCAATCTCAGCCCGGTGAACAGAAGATTCCCCTTAAGTTCTTCACCGAAGAACAAGCCTATATTGTCGCCGCCGCAACATCTCGTATCTTTCCTACTGACGGCTCAGGCCCGGGAGCGAACGAAGCCGGCGTCACCCTTTACATAGATCGCCAGCTAACCGGCCCCTACGGTCGTGATCGTTACCGATTCACCCAGGCACCTTTTGAACAAGGCACACCGACACAGGGCTACCAGGGCTCAGCCAATCCTCGCGAGATCTATCGTGCAGGCCTCAAACTCCTCACTGGCTTTCCCAACCTCACTCCAGAAGAACAAGACAACCTTCTCCGCTCGATTGAGACATCCCCTTTTTTTCTACTCCTCCGCCAGCACACTCTCGAAGGCATGTTCTGCGACCCCATGCACGGCGGCAACCGAGACCTCATCGGCTGGCAACTCATCGGCTTCCCGGGCCCCTACATGAGCTGGACCGACGACATCGAAAAGCACAATGGCGAAGCCTTCCGGCCCAAGCCGCAATCTCTCACCCAAATACTGAATCGCAAGATCACCCCTTGGGAAGAAATTGAAAAATGATCAATCTCCCTTCCACCGACGTCGTCATCATTGGCGGCGGTTGGTCTGGCCTGCTCATGGCCAAAGAACTTGGTGCCAAAACCAGCCTCAAGATCACCGTCCTTGAACGCGGCAAACCCCGCGCCAAAAATGAGTACATCGAAGGCATGGACGAACTCGACTACGCCCTCCGCTACCGCATGATGCAAGATGTAGCCAAAGAGACAGTCACTTTCCGCAACACAGTCAACGACAAATCGCTACCCGTCCGTCAGTTCGGCGGTTTCCTCCCCGGAAACGGCGTAGGCGGCGCAGGCGAACACTGGAACGGCATGACCCCGCGCTTTCTTCCAGACACCTTTGAGATGCACAAGGCCACCGTCGAGCGCTACGGAAAAAGCCGCCTCCCCGAGGGCAGCACCATCCAGGATTGGGGCATCACTTACAAAGAAATTGAACCCTATTACCTAAAGGCAGAGCAACTCCTCGGCATCTCTGGCCTCGCCGGCAACCCCATGACCGGCCCGCGTTCCGGCCCCTTCCCAACACCGCCCATCAAGCAAACCTACTTCGGTCAGATATTCTCCGACGTCACCAAAGACATGGGCTACCATCCCTATCCTGTTCCCTGCGCCAATCTCAGTCAGACCTATCGCAACCCCGACGACGTCATCCGTCCCGCCTGCCAGTACTGCGGCTATTGCGAGCGCTTCGGCTGCATGGTCGGTGCCAAAGCTCAGCCCACCAATACGCTCCTCCCGGTGATCCTCAAACAAAGGAACGTCACCATCACCACCAGTGCCCAGGTCCGCCGCATCCTCACCAAAGACAACAAGGCCACTGGGGTCACCTACGTAAGCAACGGCAAAGAATACTTCCAACCTGCAGGCAAGGTGATCCTCGCCTCCTGGTCGCTGAATAACACACGCATCTTGCTGCTTTCAAAAATCGGCAACGAAAATACCGGTCGCAACCTCACCCACCAGGTTATGGGCGCCGGCGTCACCTTCTTCTTCGACAAACCACTCAACCGCTTCATGGGCTCAGGCGCAAGCAACGTAACCGTCAGTGATTTTGATGGCGACAACTTCGATCACTCGAATGTCGATTTCATCCGCGGCGCATACATCTCTAGCCCCGCCTTCGGCTCACGCCCCATCGCCAACTTTGGCGCTGTCCCCTCCACGATCAAATCTAACTGGGGCGGGGAATGGAAGAAGGCCGCAGTCGAACTCTTTGATCGCACAGCAAAGCTCGGATCCTCAGGCGAACACATCCCCTACAAGACTAACTTCATGGATCTCGACCCCACTTACACCGACAACCTCGGAGACCCCCTCCTCCGCCTCACTCTCGACTGGAACGACAACGAGCGCAAGATCCACAACTTCATCAGCGCCAAGATCGAAGGCATTGCCAAACGCATGCCCATCAAGAGCTACGTCATGGCCCCGCCCCTCAAGCGCTACGATGCCATGACCTACAAAAGCACCCACCTCCAGGGCGGCACCATCATGGGAGCCAGTCCTGAAAGCTCAGTGGTAAACACAGAAAACCAGCACTGGCAGGTCCCCAACCTCTACGTCCTGGGGGCCAGCACCTTTCCGCAAAACCCATCGGGCAACCCAACGCTGACAGTCCTCGCTCAAACCCTGCGAGCGGCAAAATCCCTAATTTAGGCGGTATTTTGACAGTTTCACCAGATACGCGATCATTGGGGCAAAAACCAGCACCATCGTGATGGGCAGGAACCCAATGCCCAGCCCCGCAGCCCGTCCCGCTGCCACCTCAACGCTCCGCCAGCACAACACGCCTAGCACCAGAATCACACTTGCCTTGGTCACCAATAGAAATTGATTGAGGATCACCAACACGTCCGGATTGTACTTATCCAAAGAGAATGGAACATTCATCCATTCCGGCCGCCCCCTTGAAAAACTCAAGAACCCATAAACAAGCACACCCAAGCCCGGCAAAATCCAGATACTATCCTTCCCGCCCCATGCATCCGGCCGCCCGGAAAAAGAAAAATGAGTAGGAATCCGTTCAGGCAAATCCCCCAGGCTACTGCCCACAACCGCAAACATCGCCACTAATGTGACAAGGGCCAACGCCTCAAGCACGATTTCAAGTCTGCTTTTATTTGACATTTCAAGCTTAATATTGCTCTGAAAATTCGGATCAGGGCTCACTATGATTTCGTGTTACTGCATTCTGCTAAAATTCAGTAATGGCTCTCACCATTAAAAATCCTGAGGTAGAGGCACTGGTTGCAGAACTTGCGTCTTGGACTGGGGAATCCAAAACAGAAGCCGTACGCAAAGCAATTCTGGAGCGGCGCACAAGGGTAAGTTTGTCGCATTCAAAGAAAACCAAATTGAGCCTGCGAGCCTTCCTCGAAACTAAGGTTTGGCCGACCTTGCCAGCCAAAGTGCTTGGCAAACCTGTCACTAAAGCAGAGCGTGAAGCTTTGCTTGGCTATGGTCCCGAAGGTGTGTGATCGGTGCTAATCGATTCCTCGGCAATTGTTGCGCTTCTATTGCGCGAGCCAGAATGGGAAGCAATCGAAGCGGCGATTGAAGGCTCAGAGGCTGTGTTCATTTCTTCAGCTACTTTGTTCGAGACCTACATTGTTCTAACGCGCAAAAGCGGCAAGGATGAGTCTGCGCTAATTGAAGCATTCGTGGCTCAGATTGGTGCAGAAGTAATACCATTTTCTCAATCCTTATGGTTATTCGCTGCTGCTGCCTTTCTTCGCTACGGCAAAGGCCGTCACAAGGCCGAATTAAATTTCGGTGATTGCATGGTCTATGCCACGGCTAAGCAAGCCGGTCTCTCACTGCTTTTTCGCGGCAATGACTTTGGTCGAACAGACATCAAATCCGCCAATTAGTGCGCCAGCGATCTATGGTTCGATATGATGTTGCCGATGCCCAAGTCCGTCCTTCTCGTCTTGCTGTCCGCCTTTATCCTGAGCGCCCAGCCCCAGTCCCAGCCGATCCAATCCCCCACCGTCCACCCAGACAAGACAGTGACATTTAAGTTCCGCTCCCCCAACGCGCAAAAGGTCGAAGTCTTGATCGAAGGCGGCAAGCGCTTCCCACTTGCCAAAGACGACAAAGGCATCTGGACCACAACCACCCCCACCCTCGACCCAGACCTCTACGGCTATACCTTCCAGGTCGACGGCGTCGGCGCGATCGATCCCATCAACGGCGACATGAAGTCCAACGCTCTCAACCCTTCGAACATGGTCCTCGTCCCCGGCGACAAGCCCCAACCCTGGGAATTCACCGACATCCCTCACGGCACCGTCCACCACCACTTCTACAATTCCAAGGTGGCCGCCGAGAACCGCGACTTCTTCGTCTACACGCCTCCCGGCTATCAACCCGGCAAGCGCTACCCCCTACTCGTCCTCCTCCACGGCTATAGCGACCTGGCAGATGGCTGGACCACAGTCGGCAAAGCCAACCTGATCTTCGACCAGCTCATCTCCTCCGGCAAGAAGCCCTTCATCGCCGTCATGCCCCTCGGCTACGGCATGTCCGTCAAGGACCTCAAACTCGGCGCAGTCCGTGCCGGTGGCAACTTCCAGAAGAACACCCAGGGCTTCGAGCAAGCCCTCATGACCGAAGTCCTCCCGGCCGTCGAGAAGCAATACAAGCTCAGCGCCAAACCCAACGAACGCGCCATCGCCGGCCTCTCGATGGGCGGAGCCGAAACCCTCTACGTAGGCCTCCGCCACACAGACAAGTTCGCTTGGATCGGAGCCATGAGCAGCGCGCCCATGCTCTTCGGCAAACCCGAAGAAGCCTTCCCCAACCTCAGCGAAAAAGACAACGCCAGACTTAAGCTCCTCTGGATCGCCTGCGGCAAGAGCGACGGTCTTCTCAAAGCCAACCAAACCTTCGTCGATTGGCTTAAAACCAAAAACATCACCCACAAGTACATCGAAACCGAAGGAGCCCACACCTGGCTGGTATGGCGCCGCTACTTAACTGACTTCATGACGCAAGTCCAGTGGTAGCTTGAGCCTACTTGGTCGCACGAGACTTCGAAGACAGGAACGAAATAACCGCAATATGGTTGTGCTCCCGCCTCACGCCGTTACGCTGCAACAAGTTCTGGTACATGTAGCCAATTTCCATTCGCCCAATCCCACCAAACCTCTTGCCCACCGACACATAAATCCGGTTCTGGTCATAAACTGCCGCCCTACGATTCTGACCAAACCCTAGAAATATTTCATTCTGCAATCCCACAAAGTACCTGGATTTTGCCGGCAACTCTGTCCGGTAAAAGTAACGAATCCGGTTCTGATATTGATGCCCTGACGACAAACCGATCCAGCGCTGCTCCAGTCGTACCCGGTGGCTCATCACGACACCCAGGGCCTTTGGCATGTACTGCACTTGCTGCCAACTGCGGTGCTCAGGGGTAACCGTCAAGCCTGTGCCTGTCTGGATCCACGTATAACCCTGCGTCAAAAACAAGTTCGGCCGGACGTAGTAATTTGCGCCCGGCCTCAACAGGATTTGATTCCAATCCTCACTTAGATCACGTCGATACTGACCGTCAAAATGAAATCCCCATTTCTCCGTCAGTCGATGATCTCCAAAGTACGATGACCAACTCCGCCCATTTGTCTCAGCAAAAGCCGAAATTGCTAGGAGCCCAACCGCTTGGCCAACTCGACAAAGCTGCGCAAGCCAACTCCAGTTGGACCCTTTGATAGCCAGGCCTTCCCATCGTCGATCCACGCTGTTCCCGCGATGTCCAGATGCACCCAAGGAGTATCTTCCACCCATTCCTTCAAGAATAACGCCGCAGTAATCGAACCCGCTCCGCGGCTGCCAATATTCGGCATATCGGCAAAAGGGCTCTTGAGAAGATCTTTGTATTCATCATCCATCGGCATTGGCCACATCTTCTCGCCCGCCGCCTTGGCAGCACCAAGCACCTCACCCTGCCATGCCTCATCGTTAGAGAACGCCCCAACATTCACTGCCCCCAAAGCGACAGAAATCGCCCCGGTAAGCGTTGCCGCATCTACGATACGGTTCACGCCCATCTGCTTGGCATAAGTAATGGCATCGATCAGAATCAGACGCCCTTCGGCGTCTGTATTCAAAACTTCAATCGTCTTGCCAGCCATCGAAGTCACAATGTCGCCAGGCCGCACCGCCTTCGAACTCGGCATATTCTCAACAGCCGGTACAAACGCAGTCACCTCGACATTTGGCTTCAACTGCGCAATGGCCAACATCGCACCAATCACAGCCGCCCCGCCAGCCATGTCGTACTTCATCTTTTCCATGTTCTCGCTCGGCTTGATCGAGATTCCGCCAGTGTCAAAGGTTACTCCCTTACCCACAAGACCCAAATGGATCCCCGGCACAGGATTGGCCGGCTTGTAGCTCAACACAATCAGAGCGGGAGGCTCGGCGCTGCCCTGCGATACGCACAACAAGCTCCCCATCCCCAATTGCCTCATCCTGTCTTCATCCAGAATGTCGCAACCCAGCCCCTGCGCCTCAGCCATTGCGCGAGCCCGCGCGGCCAACTTCAGCGGAGTCAACAGATTCCCAGGCTCATTCACCAAAGCGCGAGCAAAATTCTGAGCTTCACCAATCACTGCACCATTCCGCAGTGCCTCAGCCAGCTCGGTCGAACCGCCCTCAGCCAAAAACAAAAAGCTCTCTAAATGTTTAGAGTCTTTTTTGCTTTTGTGTTCGTCCGGCTCAAAGTCTCCAGCAACAGCGCCCTCAGCCAAAGCCTGCACCAGCTCTGCCTTCTGAAGCGACGCGTCCACTACCATCGCCAAGCTCATCATCGACTTCGCCTTAAGCGTCCGCACCACCGCGCCGCCCACCTTGCGAGCCATAGCCGCATCGAGCTTCTCACTTTTTCCAATACCCACCAGTACAGCTCGCTTGGCAGTCAAACCAACAGGCTGATGCAGCACTGCAATGTCAAAGGCCTTGCCGGTAAACTCACCACTGGCATACAAATCTGCAGCCCACTGCGCAACTGCCGCATTGTCAATTGAAGGTGCAACGCCTTCTCCAACCGCAAAAACCACCGCATCCGCAGCAACAGTCTTAAATCCCTGATATTGAATACTAGTTTTCATTGATACCTTCTCGCCTTCATCGCAACTCTTGCTTCCGCTTCCTGCTCCCGCGTCTTCAGCGTTTCCCGCTTGTCGTGCAGTTTTTTACCCTTCGTCAGCCCAAGCTCACACTTGATTCGTCCTTCCTTGAGATACATCTTCAAGGGAACCAGCGACAAGCCCTTCTCCCGCGTCTTTGCAAAAAGCTTCAGAATCTCCCGTTTGTGCATCAGCAACTTGCGGGCATGCACGGGCTTGTGATTCTCGATGTTTCCGTGGCTGTACTCACTGATGTGAACGTTTTCAAGAAACGCCTCACCATTCCGGATTTCCGCCCAACCGTCCTTCAGTTGTACCTTGCCGTTCTTGGCAGCCTTTACTTCGGTCCCGGTCAAAACGAGACCGGCCTCAATTGTTTCGAGCACAAAGTACTCGTGCCGCGCTTGGCGGTTGTCTGCAATCGTTTTATTTCCTTCGTTTTCCCGCTTCATTGCACGATCCATAGACCCAATGCGTCAATTAATATAGGTGCTTGACCAATTGGTGCCCAAAGTCCAAAGTTTACCACGAGAAATCGAATAAGATGCCTTTTTACAAAGGTTTAGCTAGATTAAACAGCTTCGCGCTTGCCTTCGTTTTGTGCTTCCAGACCATCGTTGTTCCCCAACCGGTGGAGGCTAAAAACCGCAAAAGCGAAAAATTATTGAAAGAAGCGCAATTCGCCGAAGCCAAAGGTGACTTCGATAAGGCGCTCGAATTGTACGAACAGGCCCTCGGAATCGACCCGCGTGACACAGCCTACAAACTTGGCCTCGACCGTGTTCGCTTCCAGGCCGCCCAAAAGCTTGTTGACCGTGGTGAAAAACTCCGCGCCGACGGCAAACTCGAAGATGCTCTCAACCTTTTCCAGCGCGCCTTTGCCCTCGACCCCGCCAGCGCCATCGCCGAACAGCGCATGCGCCAAACCTTCGAGATGATCCGCAAAGAAAAGAAGGATGGCCCCACGCAGCCCGAAGACCGCGGAATGACTGCCGCCGACAAGGTAAAACGGCAGAACGAGCAGAAGCTCGAAACCATGATGGACGCCCCTGTCCTAAAACCCATCAAGCGAGAAATCGTCAACCTCAAGATGAATAACCAGCCGGTCAAGATTCTCTTTGAGACCCTCTCAAAAATGGCCGGTATCAACGTCATGTTCGACCCGGATTTCGTCAGCCAGAACTCAGGCAAGAATTACCCCGTAGACTTCCAGAACACTACTCTCGAAGAAGCCCTCGATTATCTTTCGATCCTCACCAAAGCCTACTGGAAGCCCATCTCCTCCAATGCCATCTACGTCACTCTCGACAACCCGCAAAAGCGCCGCGACTATGAAGACTACATAGTCAAAGTCTTCTACCTCCAGCATGCACTCGAGCCTCAGGAACTTCAGGAAATCGCCAACGCCATCCGTGTTGTCGGCGAATGCCGCAAAGTCGTTCCCTACGTAGCGCAAATGGCAATCATGGTCCGCTGCACCTCAGACCAGGTCGCCCTTGTTCAAAAGATCCTCAACGACATGGACAAGCCTCGAGCCGAAATCATGCTCGACGTCTACATCCTCGAAGCCAACCGCACCAAGACCCGCTCCCTGGCAGCCACAATCGCCAACGGTGCCAAGGGCGGCCTGAATCAGGCCATCAGCTATACCCCCCGTACTGCAACAACCAGCACTAGCGGCACAGCCTCCACCAGTTCAGGAGGAATCTCTTTATCAAAGCTGAGTAGTCTTTCAACCAACGATTTCTCAGTCAATCTTCCAGGCGCCTTCCTCCAGGCTCTCCTCGATGACCGTACAACTCGTGTTGTCCAGAACCCGCAAGTCCGCACCGTTGACAACAAGAAGGCCACCCTCCGCATTGGCGACCGTTACCCTTACGCAACCGGCAGCTTCAACGTCGGCACCGGCGTTGGCGGCGGTAGCCCCATCGCCTCCACCCAGTTCCAATTCGCCGAAGTCGGCGTCAACATCGACATCACCCCCAAGATCCATGGCAACGACGAGATCTCCCTCCGCGTAGAAGTTGAAGTCTCTAACATCCGAGATCAGGTTGACATCGGCGGCGTCCGTCAGCCCGTCATCGGCCAACGAAAAATCGGCGAAGACATCCGCATCCGCGAGGGCGAAATCAACGTCATGGGCGGCCTCAAATCCAACAGCCGCTCGAGGAACCTCAGCGGCCTGCCCTGGCTGGTCACTCTACCGGGTCTTGGCTGGCTCTTCGGCACCGATGGCGATGACCGCAGCGACAGCGAACTCCTCGTCGTCCTTGTACCTCACCTCGTCAGAGCCCCAGAACTCACAGATCTGAACCTCCGCGGCATCAGCACCGGCACAGACCAGCAGGTGCGCGTCAGCTTCCAGAGCAGGGAAGAGAAGCCAGCCCTTGTCCCACCAATGGCGCCACCGCTCTCTGCCATCCCCGCATCTGTCATTCCACCGCTCAAGCTACCTTCTAATCTGCCCATCTCGCAGATAACGCCAGCCCCGGCAAAAAACAGGCTCAGCTTTAGCCCGCCACAAGGCCAATCCTTTCTCAGTTCCCCAATCGAGGTTAGCCTCAACGTCGAAGCAGCCGAAGATCTGGTCAAGGCTCCACTGCGAGTAGATTACGACCGTCAACTGCTCAAATTAATCAGCGTCTCTTCAGGTGGCATGTTCTCCCCCGACGGCAAGAAAGAAAATCTCCTGATCGACCTCGGCAAGGGTGAAATCGACCTTTCTCTAGCCGCAGACACCCCCGGCGTCAACGGGTCCGGCTCCCTCGTCAAGCTGACCTTCATCGGTCTGGCCAAAGGAGACGCCGGCATCCGCATCGCCGATGCTAAACTCTCTAACTCAAAGAACGAAAGCCTCAACGGCCAACCCTTACCCGAACTGACAGTCAAGATCCAATAAAATGTTTCATGTCTCCGATCGCCGCCGCCCATCCCAACGAGGCCTCACCCTTGTCGAATTGGTCGTTGCCTTCACGATTTTGATCACCCTCAGTGCCATGGCTCTCCCGATGGCCCGCTACAAAGTGCGTCGCGAAAAAGAACGAGACCTGCGCTACGCCCTGCGCGAGATCCGCACAGCGATCGACAAGTACAAAGACATGGCCGAACAGCAACAACTTGGCCAAACCAAACTAGGCAGCGAAAACTACCCCGAAACTCTCGAAATCCTCGTCGAAGGCGTCAAAGTCCCTGGCCCCCAGGACAAGAAGATTCGCTTCCTCCGCCGTCTCCCAAGAGACCCCTTTACCGGCGGCACAGACTGGGGCAGGCGCAGTGTCCAGGACGACCCCAAAAGTCAAAGCTGGGGCGGCCAGAACGTATTCGACGTCTTTTCAAAGACTATGGAGAAAGCACCCGATGGCACGCTCTACTCTGAGTGGGAATAAATTCCGTCGCGGCTTCACGATCGTCGAAATGATCATCGTAATGACGATCATTTCGATCATCCTCTCGCTCGCCATCCCCGTCTACCAGAAGTCCCTCGTCCGAGCTCGCGAAAGCGTCTTGAAGAACAACCTCTTCACTATGCGCACCGTCATCGACGAGTACACCTACGACAAACAAAAGGCCCCTAAAGACCTGCGCGATCTCGTCGACGCCGGCTACCTCCGCTCGATCCCGGTAGACCCCATGACCGGTCGCCCTGACACCTGGCGCACCGTCCAGGAAGATTCCCTCGCTAGCGTAAATCAGACCGAACCCGGCATCTACGATGTGAAGTCTGGCTCAGACCAGAAGAGCCTTGAAGGCACTCCTTACGCCGAGTGGTAGCCTATAAGTTTCACCCAAACTTATGTCTATTCCTCAATCCGACATTGGCCTGATTGGCCTCGCAGTCATGGGCCAGAATCTGGCTTTGAACATCGCAGACCATGGCTTCCGCATCTCGGTCTACAATCGCACCACTGCCACGATGGAAAAGTTCGTAGCCGAGAATCCCGGCACCCCCGGTGGTCTCGACGGCCAACCCACGCTTGCGGGCTTCGTCTCATCTCTCAAGCGTCCCCGCAAGATGATCATCCTCGTCAAGGCCGGCACTGGCACCGACGCAGTCATCGATTCCCTCGTCCCGCACCTCGAAGAAGGGGACATCATTATCGACGGCGGCAATGCCCTCTGGACAGACACCACCCGCCGCGAAAAAATGCTTAAGGAAAAAGGCCTTCGCTTCATCGGCTCTGGCGTATCGGGCGGAGAAGAAGGTGCCCGTTTCGGTCCCTCTTTGATGCCCGGTGGCGACCCTTCCTCTTACGCCGAAATCCAGCCCATCTGGGAAGCTATCGCCGCCAAAGTCGACGACCTCACCGGCAAACCGCTAGAAGGCGCCTCCCCAGGCAATCCCATCGTCGGCGGTGTCCCTTGCACTACCTGGCTAGGCCCCAATGGTGCCGGCCACTACGTCAAAATGGTCCACAACGGCATCGAATATGGCGACATGCAGATGATCTGCGAAGCCTACGATCTAATGAAGAACCTCCTCGACATGTCAGCCCAGGATTGCGCCGCCGTCTTCAAGCAATGGAATATAGGTGTCCTCGACAGCTTCCTCATCGAGATCACTGCCGACATCCTCGCTCAAGCTGACCCCACCACCGGCAAATCCTTCGTCGACATCGTCCTCGACACTGCTGGTCAAAAAGGCACTGGCAAATGGACCAGCGCCAACGCGCTCGACATGGGCACCCCCGCTCCAACCGTTGCCGAAGCCGTCTTCGCCCGCTTTCTAAGCGCAGTCAAGGACGAACGCGTCAACGCTTCCCTTACCCTTACCGGCCCAAGCCCCACTTACACCGGCGATAAGCAGGCCATGATCGACGCTATTCACGACGCTCTTTATTGCTCCAAGGTTTGCGCCTACGCCCAGGGCTTCCAGCTCATGCGCGCCGCTCAGGTCGAATACAAGTGGGATCTCCCCTTTGCCGACATCGCTCGCATCTTCCGTGGCGGCTGCATCATCCGCGCCCGCTTCCTTCAGAAGATCACCGAAGCCTACCTACGCAACGCAAGCCTCGTCAATCTCCTCCTCGACCCCTTCTTCAAAAGCGAAATGGACCGCTGCCAGACCAACTGGCGCAAAGTCGTCGCTGCCGCTGCCACAAACGGCATTCCGGCCCCCACTTTCTACTCCGCCCTCAGCTACTACGACGGATACCGCAGTGCCACCCTTCCAGCCAACCTGCTCCAGGCACAGCGCGATTATTTCGGCGCTCACACCTACGAGCGTACCGATTCTCCCCGTGGAAAGTTCTTCCATTTGGACTGGCCAAAGCCCACTCGCCCTCAACTTGAGGTCTAAACTCAGGTTTTGTATGTATGGCGCTGCTGCTTTGCCTTCGTCATACTAAGGTTTAATTCCGTGACTATTACTCAGTGGAATACGATTCAGCCCATAATTGCCGAGGCTCTGACGTTGCCGCTCAGAGCCCGCAGCATTTTTCTCGATGATCAACTCGAGTTGGACACGGATCTCCACGCCTACGCTCACCGCATTCTTCGTCAGATAGATCGCCCTGGCGAGAACGAAGAAGTTCCCGAGTTGATTTCTGGTTGGCGCATCCTCCTTCCTCTAGGCTCAGACGGCCTCGGTTTGGACTATCTGGCCGAACGCGCCGATGGCAGCATGGAGCAACTGGTTAACTTCAAAGCCGCTCGTATCCGCCTCGAAAACGCTTCTCTCCAGCAGATTTTCATCCAGGAACTCCGTATTCTCACCATGCTCTACGACGCCAACATCGGGCGCGTCCTCGACACCGGTTGGGTTTCTGAAGGCTATCCCTTCGTAGTAAGTGAGTTTGAAGGCGGCCTTCCTGTTACAGAAATTTCCTTTAAGATGGACCTTCGTGAAAACCTTACAGTTTTCCTAAGGCTCCTTACTGCTGTGGGATATGCCCACCAGCGCAAGATACTGCACGGAGATCTTAAGCCCGCCAATGTCTTGCTCACAAGAGAACGCACTCCGCGCCTTGTCGATTTTGGCCTTGCAAGAGCCTTCGCCAAAGGTGGCGATGCCATCGCCACTCAAACCCAGATTGACGCCGACAGTCTATCTTATTTCTCCCCCGAACAAATCCGGGGCAAAGAAGTTACCGAGGCCTCCGACGTTTACTCTCTTGGTGTCATCCTCTACGAAATGCTCGGTGGCCGTCCTCCTTACGGCAGTCCAAAAGACACGGTTATCGATCGCGGCCGCGCCATCTGCGAACAGATCGCCCCAAAAATCGAGGGGGTCGATGAAGACGTAAACTACATCCTCGCCCAGGCCCTCGAAAAGAACATCGAAGCGCGCTACCCTTCCACGGTTGCTTTTGGCCGCGATATCGAAGCCTACCTTGAAGGCCGGAGCGTCAGGCCTCGCCAGGAAGCCATGATGCAGTTCATGGTCCGGTCCTTAAAGCAGCACTGGATCTCCGCTGCTCTGGTTGTAGCCGTCCTCGGCGCAGCTGGCATCGCCGTCTTCCAACGCTCAAAATCTGTTGACAAAGCTTCGCAAATCCAGAACATCACCGGCAATCTATTCTCCGGTGGCAAGGGCGGTTCTGGCAGCAAGTCAGCCAACAGCGTTTCTACGATCCAAAGCGCCAAGATTTACCTCGATGACATGCTTGCCAAAAGCGCAGGAAAGCCAGAAGTTGTTGCCGAACTCGCCAAAGCTTATCTCCGCTTGGCGGAGGTTGAACTCAAAGGCAGCGGTCTCCTGGCGGGAGACAGGGGTGCCGCGATTCAGTCTGCTCGCAAGGCCTACGAACTCACTCTCCAACTCGCCAGCAACGGAGGTGCAACCGACCTCGAACTGCTCGAATATTCACGTTCAGCCAAACTGCTCGCTGACATGCTCAACGGAGCCCGGGATTACGAGGAAGCGATCAAAGTCACCCAGGACTGGAAGAACAAGCTTGCAGCCGCAGGTTCGCAGAATCCCCAGGTCCTCAAAGCTTTGGCCGCCGCAGATTCCGCTCTCGGCGATCTCATGTTTGCTGCCGGTGATCAACAGGCCTCCATGCCTTTCGCCAAAAACGCTATGCGCCAATTTGGCTCCATCTTTGAATCGGACAAAGGGAATGCTGGTAAAGCCCGCGATTACGCACAGTCTGCAAACAATGTCGGCGACAAAGCTCTAAAAATGAATATGTTCAGCGAAGCTCTGTCGATGTTCCGGACAGCCGAGACCACCATTCGCCCCGAGGCCGCCAAGCCTGACAGTGAAGTTGGCCCGATCCTCGACTTGGCAAAAACTCTCAGCGGCCTCGGAGAAACCTTGGAGAAGACCAAGCAGCGTGACCAAGCCAGAGCGAGCTACAAAGAAGCCCGCCAGCTTCTGGAGCAAGCCTCTCAAAAAGAGAAGGACAACGAAGAAGCCTCTGAAGGCCTGGCCGAGATTATCGTCAAGACGGCCCGCATGAATCGTGAATCTTCTGACATATCCGGGGCCGCGATGGAATCAGAAAAAGCAGTCGAGATCCTGCGTAAACTAGTAGCCCGCAATGGTTCCAAGTCCGACTACCGCCGTCAGCTCTCTGTAGCCCTGACCCTCAAAGGCGAACTGGCCCGAACCCAGCGGAAAATCCAAATTGCTCAGGAATCTTTTGAAGAAGCAATTGGCACTTGGAATTCTTACGGCCGCCTGGCAGGCCTCAAGCCAGATGAAGAAATTGAAATTGCTCGGCTCAAGACCCTCGCTGGCCGATGATTTTGCTATTCTAAAGAAGACCTTGCTCCCTGATCGTCTAATGGTAGGACAGCGGACTTTGACTCCGTCAATCGTGGTTCGAATCCATGTCGGGGAGCCACTACTTATTCAGTGACTCGCGCGTGCCGATTCGGTCGGTTTCCCGAAGCAGTCCGACTCCTCCCCTCATGGCTCCGAACTCGAATGCGCTTTCTGTCAATCTGAGCGGCTCTTCTTACAGACTTTAATCTTTGATCCAATCCTTTCGGCCATTACAGCCGTTGTCAGGTCATTGATATTAATGCCTTCGTTTTCTGCCTGTTTGTATGCGCGATGGTCTAGCGCGCCGCGCAGGGATCCGACTCCAGTGGAGGCGACTCATTCCGCGAAGACCTCTTGCAGCGTCCGCAACGTGGCGGTGAGCGTCTTGGTCGAGACCGCTCCCAGTTTCTTCACGAGCCGATTCTTATCCACGGCGCGAATCTGATCGAGCAGTATCAAACCCTTCCGGCCACCATGATTGATAGCGGTCCGAAACGGTGCCTCGCGACCCGCCGTGGTCATCGGGACTACGACTACGGTGCGCAGATGATCGTGCATTTCAGACGGGGACACCACGACGCACGGCCGTGTCTTCCTGATTTCGCTCCCGACGGTGGGATCAAGATTTACCAGCCAAATCTCGCCACGCCTCACCAAACCAACTCCGAATCCCTGGCATTACCAAATTCCCCCATCACGAGTGCGTCGTCGCCAGCTTCCGCGATAGTCCTGGCAGCCTCAGCCCAACCTGTGCGGGCCGGACGCCCGGACTTGCGCAACACCAGAGCCCCATCCTCAATCGTCATTTCCACTTCCGCCTTTGCGTCCAGTCCCAGTTGCGCAAGTACCGGTTTGGGGATGACGATTCCCTGAGAGTTCCCGATTTGTCGAATGCTTGCCTGTATAGCCCTCATAGTAATAACAATGTTATTCCATGTTGCCTAGTCTGTCAATCTGCAGGCCACTCGAAGCGTTCAAACAACCGCAGGTGCTGGAATGGGGAGCCAAACTTCTGGGTGCCACCCATGCAACCTTTCGATAAGGTCATGCATTACATCAAGGAGGCAGTGCGATCCGAACGAGAAGTGACGTCTTTACGCGATGGGCTCAATCTCTAGCGGGACCTCCGAGAGGATCACCTACAGCTTGCCGTTATTCGCGGAATCCTACCAGTCGGCTTTATTGTGTCGCTGTGCCCCTCAAATACCCTTAGGTATTCGCCTGCCGCGCAGTCCCGTCTCTAGATATCCCCGACGCAGGCGCTCGCCAGTTTCACAGGCGAGCGCCTCTTCGGGTTTAATGGTTAACAACAAGCCGATAACCTTTGTTTTGCAACCGGACGATCTCGCCTACAGCGGCAGGAATCTCGATCACACCGGGCAGATAGTGCTGACGCATCTCTGCCACAATTTCATCCACACTTTTTTGGTCGGGGTTTCGACCGCTTGCGCTCGCCAAACTGGCGTGCCCATGGGTTGTCTGGTGTCAAGCGAGAAACAACACCCTTCTGCGCTGTAGTCCTTCGATGCTCGTGTCTTCAAAAAACGGGTGATTCCTGTCCGACGGCTGGCGTCCCGGCGTTAGTGTGGTGTGGCCCACCGTTGTGCCGTACCAGATGTTTCGCGTCGCTGATTGATTTGTCTGTGGGTCGCGGATGCCCAGGGCTTCGCCCCAGCGGTACTTATCCCAAATATAGTCGTCGTAATTAGCCGCATTGCCGGAGGCGTAACCCTGAACGACCACTTGGATGTCGTCAGCCGGCACGTCATACGAGAACTGAAATCCATTGAGGCCATTCCGAATGTTCGCGAAGATGATGGCATTTGTGATGTTAGGCCATTGATAGACCTGTTTGACCTGGGCATTCCGATTTACGATATCTTCGTATTCGCGAAATCGGAAGTTCGGGTCGCCCGGTCGAAGGTCGTGGCCCCATGCGGCAGTTGGAATTGCAGCGGCGCCACCGAGTACTCCAACCATTGTTCGTCGGCTGAATTGTGTCGGCATACGTATCCTTTCAAATAATCTCAGGTGAGACTCTGATCCTAGTTGCTACCACATTCCGCCTAACAGTTCAATGCCCGCCTTCTCATTAATTGTTTTGTAGCGAACATCTCAAACCTCCCCATCAACCGGTATCTTGCCGACGGCTTCGTATTGGGGATAGCAGACGCCCCACTCGCTGCCAATCCTGCTTTTGCATCAAAAGGGGCCGATGAGTACTCAGGATACGTGCTCCACAGTGGTAAACAGGAACAAGCGTCGCCCCCGAATCCAGCTTGGTTCCATCCGACTCGACGGGAGGGTCGGACGTAGAAATAGTTTCCCGCAGTTAGCGAACCACCCCGAATCGACTTTTGCTTACAATCCCCATTTTTTCAAGCACAAGACGGCGCTGATAAAGAAGACGTCCCCGCTACCCGAAGCTTCGTTCAATGACGGTTCGATATATTCGGAGTAGTAACGCGAAAGAGGGCCGTGATAGAGTTTGGATAAGTGTATCCGTAAGACCAACCCCAGTCCGCCAGATCACCCCACATTTTGACGCTGCAGCCAACCAGCTGGTGTCCGCGAACCCAGATCCTGGATATTGACGCGGCCCAAGCCCGGCAGCACATCCAGCAGAAACTCTCGCACCGGCACCCTTAGCCTGCGGCAAGACTCCAGCACACTCAAAATCGCAGCCACTTTGGGTCCAGCCACTGGGCTCCCGACATGGATCCAATTTTTGCGGCCGAGTGCCACTCCTCGCATCGAGTTCTCCGCCAAGTTCGTGCTCAACTCCAGCTCAGGATACTCAAGAACCCGCTTCAAGCGCACCCAAAGCGACAGCGTGTAATTCACGGCCTTACCGAGCGCACTGGCAGGCAGCGCTTCGCGGCTCAGCTTTTTTAACTTGTCTTCCATCGACAACAATAGTGGCTGCATCTTTTCCTTCCGCAATGCAAGCCGTTGCTCCGGTGACAAGCCAAGCACCCGCGCCTCGGCGTCGACCGCAAACACAGCATCCATTCGATCCACCATCGCAATGGCCGCAGCATCCTTGGGACTCAACTTCACAGCATCAAAGAACTTCCGCCGCGCATGCGCCCAGCAAGCCGCCTGCACCAGCTTCTCCCCGCCTATCTTGTTGTAAGCCTGGTAGCCATCGGTCTGCACAATCCCTTCGAATTTCTGCAACACTTTCGCTGGACCCTCGCGCCCCCTACCCATCTGGAACTCAAAGACCGCCTCTCCTCCAGGCCGCGAATACTGCCATAAGTAAGCCTGATGATTCTTGCCTTTGCCGTTGCGAACCTGCACATCCACCGGCGTCTCATCGGCTTGGAGGTAGGACCCACTTACTAAGTTCCGCAACATCACATGCGCCACCGGCTGAAGCAACTCACCCACCTGCATCACCCAGCCATCCATCGTCGCCCGGTGGATCGCTACTCCCGTGTCGCGTTCCAGCATCACGCTTTGCCGGTAGAGCGGCAGGTGATCGCAATATTTGGCGATCACTGTATCCACGATGATCCGGTCACTTACCAAACTTTTATCAACGATCCGCACTGCCGCAGGCACTGTCTTCACACCCGCTTCACCGCAATGCCGGCAAGCCCGCTTCTCGCGCTTGGTCACCCGCACGATGTACTTGGCAGGCTCGACGTCTAACTGCTCGCTGGACTCAAACCCGATCACCGCAAGCACCTTGCCACAGGCTCCGCAATTGCATTGCGCCTCAGGCAGCGACACCACGCGTTCGATGCGCGGCAACCCCTCAGGCAACTCTTGCCGGCCGGGGTGCGGACGCCGTTCGCGCTTGCCGGGTCGTGCGACTGCTTCCAGCACTTGTGGGTCGCGGCCCGCCTCGGCAGCTACTTCTTCCTCACTCACTCCGGGTTCGTCTTCGAGTAACTCCAGTTGCTTGTTGGTTAAAGACTCGCTAGCCGGGCCGTACTTGTCGATCCGCTGCTTGCGTAACCGCTCCTCCAGTACCTGGATCTTCAAGTGTGCCCAAGACAGCTCACGTGAAGCGTATTGCTTGATCGCAATGAGTTCCGCGTTGTCGCTGGGCTGGATGTGGAGTAACTGGCTCACGAGTGGGGTAAGAACCAGATTACATCAGTTCTTCTCGGTTACAAAGTACTTTGTGAGACTTTCTCAACTTGCCTGATCGATCCGTAGCCAGCCTCGCCGCTCCTTCGACTGCCCCAGATCCAGACCCGCCACCAAAGCACTCAACTCTTCCTGCCTCAGCACAACGCTGCTGGCCCCTGCTTCGGCATTGGGCCAAGAAAATCGTCCCTTCTCCAGCCGCTTGGCACACACCCAAAGTCCGCTACCATCCCAAAACATAATCTTCAATCTTGTTCTTGTCTTGTTGGCGAACAGGAACAGATGACCGCTCAGCGGATCCTTCCCCATCGTGTCTCGAACCAGCCCGTAAAGCCCTTCGAAGCTCTTGCGCATGTCGGTTGGCTCCACTCCAACGAAAACCTTTGTTGCCGGTCCCAACCCAAACATCGCTACCCCCGCTCCAGCACGCTCAGCACCCGCAAGAGAAGTTCCGGATCGAAGCCCCGCCGTAGCTCTACCCGCCGCCCATTGCCAAGCACCACCGCGATCTCAGCCATCTTGCTCTCTTCCGGCTTCACCGTTACCACCACCCGCAACAATCGCTGCTTCTTCCGCAGTTGCTCGTTCTCCCGCCTCAAGTAGTAATCCAGCGTCGAAACTGCGATCCCCACTCGCTCACTAAACGCCCGCCGACTCAAATCCCCTCCACGGTAGGCCTCCACCAACTCCGTCCCTCGATCCAATTGCTCTCGCTGCTTGCTCATCCTTCCACTCAAGCAGTTTTGGCCAGTTCCTTCAAGATGGGTTTGCTCTGTCGCTTACG
>JBKJUN010000431.1:0-7372 GCA_046590555.1 Bryobacter sp.
CACCTTCAGCTCTGCCTGTGCCGGTGGCCGTGATAACGCCCGGTAGAACAAGTCCTCGGCAAACTCGGGGCTCATCTTCTTCGATGCGTCCACCTTCAGCTTTTCCTTTACCGTCGCATCGTTCAACAGTAGTGCCGTCTGGATCATTGTCGGCTTACGATCAGCTTGCGCATTGTAGCGGTCGCATTGTCCAAACGCTGACAACACCGCATGTGTCTTTTTCAAGCCACTTTTCTCGAGGTCTTGTGGCGACCGCGTCTGCATTACCCACTTCACTTTCTTGTCAGAAAAGGTTACCTTCACTTCCTGCTGCTGCCCGGTCAATTGTGAGATCGAATCCCACATCTGTTCAGCACTCATACGTCGCGATACTTTCAGGGATTGATACTGTGGCGAAGTCACAATCCGGCGGATCAACCAGCGCAGGTCATAGCCCTTAGCCTGAAACTCAGCGGCCAGGCCGTCCAGCAAATCCGGGTCACTTGGTTGCAAGGTCCATGGTGAGGGTGGTGGATTCTTCTTGTCTTGCCGGGCCAGATCAAAATCGAATATCGGCTCAACAATTCCCTGGCCCATCAACTCTGCCCAAATCATATTGACGGCGGTTCGGGCAAATTGCGGATGCCCGGTCAGCATCCTTGCATAGGCCTCCCGGTCGCGTTCACCTGCTTTGGCTCTTGCCCCACCAAGAATAAAGGTTGGCGTAACATCCTCACCCTTTTTGCGGGGAGGCCGCAAGGAACTCACCGTCGTTAGGTCATATCCTGCCCGCTTATCCTTCACCATAAACTGCGGCGTACGGCCATAGACCGGCGCAATGTAGGTCTTGCCAAAGAAGCTTGCTTGCCGCCACAGATCCGACCTCTTACGGTCGGCCAGCCAAAGATTGATTTTTTCCAGATGGCCCTTACCGTCATGGCATGAGACACATTCCAGGTTCACTCCAAGAAAAATTCGCGAAGTATTAATGGCAATCTCGTCAGCGGTGTCCTCATGATTCATCACATAGCCATCACCTTCAAAGACATGGCTGCGGGCCAGAAAATTCGCGGCCCCGTCGGCCCACGTCGAGACAGCCGATGCGGTGATCATGTCACGCACCATTTCGTCATACGGCACGTTCAGCAGAAGTGATTTATAGGTGAAGTCGTAAAAGGTATTAATGCCCTCCTCAAGCAACTGCCCATTCCTGAAGAGGTCATTGAAGAAATATGCCCAGCGGTCCAGAAACGGCGCATCTTTGATGGCTCGCATCCCCACCTCAGGAATTGGAGGAATCAGGCTGTCGATCAGTTTGTTGCGCTTCTTCGGATCCGTGTCAGCCAAAAACTGTTTCGCGACTACAGGCTCCGGCAATCGCCCGGTCAAATCGAGCGTCACCCGCCGCAGGAATTCAGCATCCCCTCCCCAGGCCAGAGTCATAAAACAGAACAGGGTTCCCAATCGCAAGAACATGCTGCATATTCTTTCGCACCTTTGGTTCTGCCGCAAGCCTCAAGTGAGTGGCTGCTAAGCTTACACTGAAAGATATGGCTCAAAAATCTTATCCGGCCCCGCCGCCGATGTCGATCGACGTCAACAAGTCTTACACTGCGACTTTCGATACGACTAAAGGCAAGATCGTTGTGGAACTCTATCCCAAGAACGCTCCCAGCACCGTTAGCAACTTCGTCTTCCTTGCGAACGACGGCTTCTACAACGGCACCACTTTTCATCGCGTCATCAAGGATTTTATGGTTCAGGGTGGAGACCCTCAAGGCACCGGCAGTGGTGGCCCCGGCTATCGTTTCCCCGATGAATTTGCGGGCAACGAATGGCTTCGCCACAAAGTAGGCAGCCTGGCTATGGCCAACGCCGGCCCTAATACCAACGGTAGCCAGTTCTACATCACACACATTAAGACCGATTGGCTCGACGGCAAACACACCGTCTTCGGCCAGGTGCTCGAAGGTCAGTCCGTTGTAGATTCGATTGCTGGCGGCGATACGCTCACCAGCCTCACCATCATCGAATCCTAGTGCGAATGCTTGGCGTGGGAATCGCGGCCCTTTACGCGGTCATACATGTGACGCGGGTTCGTGGTTCCCAGGCTGGTGTTGTAAAGGCTATCGTGCCCAAGGCCTCTGCGCAAGTCTTCCTGAAACTCGTGCAACTCCCGTAATTGCTCTGCCAGTGCCGGTTCCTTAACGCCAGTCGGCGTGACAAAGAACATCTGATAGCCGCCGTGGGTTAGCTCTGCGATTTCGTGGCCCACCACCACTCCCGCCCGTTCAATCCCAACCTTCTCACCCTGATCCAGTAACACTGCCGCGCAACCCTTGCGCATCACAGGTGCCTTGCTATTGGTGGTCTTTCCAACGGCCATCCCACTCTGCTTCAGGCTTTCCAAATGATCTTCAAATTTGAGAACTACAGGCTTTTCCCGGCGAAAGAACATGAAGTCATTGTACCGTGAGGATATGAGCTTCCTCGACAATCTCGAGAACAACCTGAAGGCGCTGGAGTCGCGCGAAGAAAAAGACCCGCTAAAACAGAAAGAAGAACAGGCTCGCCGCGAGGCAGACCGTCAGACGGCTCTTGCCGCCGCCCCCGTGGCCGAGGCTCTCAAGTCTGGCCCCTTCACTGAAAAATTCCTCACCGCGTGCCGTCTCATCGGTCATAGTCAGCGCACGATGGTTCGCTTCACTTGGCTTGACACAACGCTCCGGCTTGAAGCAAAAGAACGCCGCCTCGACCTCAAGCCAACGGCTCAAGGTGTCGAAGCGACGTTCTATTTGAATAACGAATCAACGGCCCAACAACTGCTGAAGCTAACTGAAGACCCTGAGGCTCTAGCCAAACAATGGCTTAGTGCTTAGCCTCTTCGTGCTTCACTTCTTGGCCTGCCGCATGGCCTGCATCGTGTGAAGCTTCGGCATGAGCATCCTCATGCAGTTCGTAAGGCTTCGAGGGAATCGTGAAGTATACGTATAGGGTAACCGCGACTGCAAGAGTGCCCACCAGGAGTGGTCCCAGGAGGAATTTTTTCTCTTGATCTGTGAACGCGTTCGAGTTGTGTGAATTTCCAGCCATACTCTCAAGTTAAACTAAAAGTTCGCTCTTGTGATCACGCTCCAAAACCAATTCGAGCAAAACTTCATTACCACCTCGGTAGACTATGTCTTCAACTGGGCCCGCAAGTCTGCGATTTGGCCCCTGAGTTTCGGCCTTGCCTGCTGCGCAATTGAAATGATTGCCAGCACCGCCGGTCGGTTTGACCTGGCCCGTTTTGGTGCAGAAGTTTTTCGCCCTTCCCCGCGTCAAGCGGACCTCATGATCGTCGCCGGCACCGTCACCCTGAAAATGGCTCCCGTCCTCAAGCGCATCTACGACCAAATGCCAGAACCGAAATGGGTCATCTCCATGGGTGCTTGTTCCAGCGTCGGTGGCCCCTTCAACACCTACTCGGTTCTTCAGGGAGTCGACCGGATCATCCCTGTCGACGTCTACATAACCGGTTGTCCGCCACGCCCGGAGAACCTGTTCTATGGGCTGATGAAGCTACAGGACAAAATCGATCAGATGCGGACGCTCACCCGCAAGCCAACCCATGTCCGACTCAGCGAAGAAATGCTGGCGGATTTTCAGAAGCGCGTTAACCTCGTTCAGCTCGGATGATCCACGCTCCTACACTCAAAGAACTCCCCGAGGTCGAACACGGCTTTGGCACTCGCGAAGACGAGGCGTGGCTCCCTGAGACTGGCCATGCCTGGGTCAGGCAAATTCACTCCGGCAAAGTTCTTCGCAGCAAAACCGAAGGCCTCCAGGGCGAAGCAGACGCCCTCATCACCACCACTCCTGAACTCTGGATTTCGATCCGCACGGCAGACTGCCTGCCGATACTCCTCGCCGATCCCGGTGCCAGAATCGTAGCTGCCGTCCATGCCGGTTGGCGAGGCACTGTTGAAGAAATTGTTGGCCGCACTGTTCACGAGATGTTGGCCCTTGGCGCAGAGCTCTCTACACTCAGCGCCGCCATCGGCCCGGGCATTGGGCTGTGCTGCTTTGAAGTTGGCCCTGAAGTTTCGCCCCACTTTGGTGCTGAAGGCAAGACCTGTGTCGATCTCGCCGAGGCCAACGAGCGACAGCTTTTAGAAGCGGGCCTCGATCTGGAGAAGATCTGGGTCTCAAAGCACTGCACCAAGTGCAACCCGGATCTCTTTCACTCTTTCCGAAGGGACGCTGAAGCCGCTGGTCGTATGGTCAGCGCAATTCGCATTATTTAATCCAATGCCAGAACAAGTAACTGTACTCCTGCAACAATGGCGCGAAGGCGACCCCGGTGCTCTCGAACTCCTTACTCACGTCGCTCCAGCCATCGAGGAAGCCGCCCAATCGGTCTCCGGCTTGAGCACGCTGGAGGCGGTGGCCAGTCTTCTGATTCGGGCTCGATCGCCTTCGCTGACATTCAAGGCAATCCGGTTGGTCTGCTCGCCACTCTTCAACTCGATCAGCAGCGTTCGCGAAGTATCACACCGTCCTGCATGTAGTTAACACGATTGCCCTCCGCGACTACGCCCGCATAGATTTCAAGATCGAACGCTTCTCGCCTGACATAGTCAAAGAGATCGAGACAAAAGTGAATTCTGTCTTCATGGCGGGCCACACCCTGCGCGCCTTCTACCTGACGGAAGCTGAATTTGCCGCAAGGCCCGATCTGCTGCGAACCTTGGAAGTCAAACCCCCCGTCAAAGAGGGCCGCGTCAGAGTGGTAGTAATCGAAGGCTTGGACGAACAGGCCTGCGGCGGCACCCACGTCCACAGCACCACAGACCTCGGACGTCTCGAAATCTACAAGACCGAAAACAAGGGCAAGATCAACAAGCGTCTCTACGTCCGTCTCGTCTAAAGTATGAAACTGGGCACGCGCAAGCTTCGCTGTGAAGCTGCCGGTTTAGATTAGAGATCAGACCAGGTCTGGGAGCAGCGAAGTGCCAGCCTCAAGCTGCACACCAAAGACATCCGCCACAGTCTTGCCCAGATCCGCAAGCGTCTCCCGAGTCCCAAGAGCTTTCCCCTGAGCAATACCAGGACAATACGCCAGCAACGGCACATACTCACGGCTGTGGTCGGTCGACGCCGTCGTCGGATCACACCCATGGTCTGCCGTCAAGATCAGCAGGTCATCTGGCTTCAACGCTCCCATCAAAGCCGGCAGCGCCGCATCTGTCTCCTCGAGTGCCTTGGCATAACCCTCAACGTTATTGCGGTGCCCATAGAGCGAATCAAAGTCCACCAGATTCGTAAAGATCAATCCGCGCTCTACTTCCCCCAGCGCCGCAATCGTCTTCGCCAGCCCCTCGGCATTATTCTTCGTCTTGTCGTAAGTCCGGATTCCTCGACCCAAAAAGATATCGAAGATTTTCCCAACGCTATGCACCGGCACGTTCGCCCGGTCTAGTGCATCGAGCAACATCTTCGGCGGCGGCACTGCGTAATCTTTACGATTCGCAGTACGCGTATAGTTTCCACTCGACCCCGTAAACGGCCTCGCAATCACCCTGCCCACCTCAAGCGGGCCACTCAACATCTTCCGCGCCAGTTCGCACATCCGGTAAAGCTCAAACAGCGAAATCACATCTTCATGCGCCGCAATCTGAAACACACTATCGGCGCTCGTGTAGACAATGGGATCCCCACTCCGTACATGTTCGTCGCCAAGTTCCGCAATAATCTCGGTCCCACTGGCCGCCACATTCCCCAGCGTCCCCCGTCCAATCTCGGCCTCAAAGCGAGCCATGAACTCCGCCGGAAACCCTTGACCAAACAACGGGAAAGGCGTGTCAAGCAAGACCCCCACCATCTCCCAGTGCCCTGTAGTTGTATCTTTACCGGGGCTCTTCAGCGCACAACGCCCAAAACTCGCCAGTGGCACTTCCGCTGCAGGCAACCCAACGAAGTCCCGAATATTCCCCAGCCCCAGCCGGCAAAGATTCGGCAAGCTCAGCGGCCTCTGCCGCGCAATATTACCCAGCGTATCGCTCCCCTCTGGATCGTTATAAGCAGCCCAGTCCGGCATCGCCCCAATCCCAACACTATCTAGAACAATCCAGACAACGCGATTGAATCTCATTCAGGTTTTTTCCTCGACTCCTCAAACATCGCCTTCATCCGCGTCGCCCGGTCCCGAGCCATATTGAGATAACTATCGTTCTTGATGATCCGGTTCAACAGCGGGTAATAAACTTCATAGCTCACCAAACGCTTTTTGTCCCAGGCCGCCTCCAGGTGCAACAGCGCACGATCCACACCGAGCCGTTCAAACTTCGCCGTCCGCTCCAGATCAAAGTACAGGTTCACCGTTTCGTTCATCCGCTCAAACCAGTCCTGAAGCGCATTGGCATCAAGATCTTGGGAATAGTTGAACTTCACCTCGTGCTTGGTGGCCCCGTTCGTATAGCGATAAGTCTTCTCGCCCATCCGCGCCACGGGCAACCCGCTCTCGAGCTTCCTTTGAAAGAAATCAACTTTGGCCGCAAGTCCCCAAACGGTCTTCACTTCATCTGGCAGCAACTTGAATTTCACTGGCTGCTCATCCTCGGCGCTCTCTTTGTAGATCGCCTCGCCCGTAGGCTCAACAATGATCTCCATGTATTCGGGCTTCGACTTTGGGAAGCTCTTGGAATAGAAGATCGTGCCTTCCTGCCCGGCAAGAGGCCACACCAACAGAATCATCCAGGCAAATCGAATCATACTCTTCTCATTGTCGCTCGACAGATCGCTGCCGCAAGTGCATCGGCCGCATCCTCGGGTGGATTCTTCTCCAGCCCCAACAACGCACGCACCATCAACTGCACCTGGCTCTTCTCCGCGTTCCCATATCCCACCACCGCCATCTTGATCTCACGAGGGCTATATTCATGCACCTCCATCGGCGCTTCTCTGGCCATCACCATCGCCACCCCACGCACTTGCGCCAGCTTCAGCGAACTCTGCGTGTTCTTGGCGACAAAGACCTCTTCAATCACCGCTTCCTGTGGCCGGTACTCGGCAATGATCTCCCGCAACCCGCGCGCGATAACACAAAGCCTGTCTGCCATCGGCTCTTTCGGGTTGGTCTTAAAAACACCGAAAGCGATGGCTGCATGTTGCTTACCATCGCTTTCGATAATGCCGTAGCCGGTTCTCTCGGTCCCGCAGTCAATTCCCAGGATTCGCAATGTGCGTCCTAAGACATCGCCGCAATGGCGCTCTCGTCCGGCTCGTAATTCGTATACACGTTCTGCGTATCATCGTAGTCTTCCAGATTTTCCAGCAAGCGCATCATGCCTGCGGAATGCTTGCCGTCGATCGCCATCGAATTCTTCGGAATCAATCCGACTTCCGCCGAGAG
>JBKJUN010000486.1:0-3516 GCA_046590555.1 Bryobacter sp.
GGTGTCGATCTCTTTTTGAGACATCGAACGGTCATTGCCAAAGTGCCCAACACCGGCTTCGGCGAACCAGGGCGGCATCTTGCGCGTCGACACGGAATTCTTGATCGCCTTGGCCCACGGCCGTACCTGCTCAAAATTCATCAGCGGCATCGGACCAATCTCACCGGCGCGATGGCAGGCTTGGCAGCGCTCCATCAGAATCGGTTCCACCTCGGCGTAATAGGTCGGGCCACCCTTTGGCGCGGCGCACAAAAGCCCCGAACCCAGAACAATCAAGATACTAAATGTCTTCAAGCAAGAACTCCTTATTTGATCAACTCAGCCACGCGACCCATTAACAGCTTTGCCGCATCAGGGGCCTCAATCATCTCATCGGCACTAACCAGCTTTCCCAGGCGGATCACAAAGCGACCCTCCTCAGAAACTCCAGCCGGCAACGCCGGCCAACCTCGCCTGGCTAACAGGGCCAAAAAGCGATCCACACCCGGCAGAGGGTCAGTCAATGTTCCTGCACTGCCAGCCACTCCCTCAGGAAAAATCCCGATTGGCCGCTCCAGCGTATCGGTTGCCTTCAAAATCCTCTTCAAGGTAGACGCAGTGTACGCAGGATTGTTCCCTTTAAAACTTACCGGGAAACAACTTAACGAGTGAGCCACTCGAGGCAGCAACCAGTCGCCAGGGGAAGGGAAGTTCCAGTGGCCAACCTTCAGCGGTGGCCAATTTGCAGTCACCATCCAGTGCACCGGCGGATCTACTTGGCGCCCATAGCGCTCCGCTACAATCTGCGTTAGCGCACTCGCCACGTGGATGATCCAGAGGCCCTTACGCTGATAGTGATTTGCCACCAGAACAAAACGTGGGCTCTCTGGCAAATTCTCAAGGCCCAGTATCTGCGGCCCAGGTACCATCTTCGCAACAATCTTGCCAGAAAAGTCATCGACGTTACGCCGCGTCCCATTGACGATATGCGGCCACAAACTATAAACCTGATCCCACGGGACCGGATACTGAATCATGCTGGCAGCTTCTTGATCGTGGGTCCTGAAACTCCATCGGGAAAGAGAGGTTTCTCAACAGTCGCCTGCCACTTGCCTTCACCATCGAGCGCTCGCACTTCAACAAAGTCCGCCCCTGCCGGAATCACTACTTCACCCTTCCAGCGTGTCAGCGTGTAAGGAGAGAATTGCGCCTCGGTTTCCACGGCAACCCATGTTCCGTTACTCGCTCTTATCTCAACGCGCTCCACGCCGCGCATACCGGCAAAGCTAACCCCACCCACCTTCGCTCTGTCTCCATTCCTAACGATGCGATCGACAAAACTGGCGGTGTGAATTAGAGGCTCTTTAGTAAAACCAAGCTTCGGCCAGGTTCCAAAATATGGCACACTACTAAATCGGATCTCATCGATCCACTTGATACTCTTGAAGCCGTAATAGCGAGGCGTGAGCATACGAATCGGAAAGCCATGATTCCGGTTCAGCGTGTCGCCATTCATGCCTAATGCAAATAGCGGCTCACCGGAGAACGCATACGGAATTTTGAGACTGTCCCCGTGGCCATCGAGACCAATCACAGCCATCTCGATTGCCTGCGATGGCACCTCGCTGGCCTTCACGAGTTGCTCAAGACGAATGCCAGACCACGCAGCCGTTCCCATCAAATCGCTCTTCAATGTGTTACTCACGCAGCGCATCGTCATGAAGCGCTCCTGCCTCGGCAGGCTCAATAATTCAGCGTAAGAGAACTCACGAATCAGGCGATCTTCGAGGTGAATCTTGAGTCGCCACGTCTTTGGGTCCACCACCGGATCTACGGTGTTCTTGCTCATGACGTAGAACTCGCGCACACTGGTGACGGGCTTACGAACGAGGCCCTTGCCCCACTCCACACGCTCTGCTGGAACAGTCCAGCGAAATAGCGGAACGGGTTCAATCGCCTTAGAGGCCATACGCTCATTGCGCCACCAGGCCTCTACTGCAACAAGAATCGTTCCTGAAGACATTGCGACAGACGTCAGAAACTCGCGCCTGGCGTTGATCTGTTCGACCGGTTTCCAGAGCAGTACCGCGACACCAGGAATCAAAAAGCTCAACACTCCTGTCAAGCTCGAATAATCGAGTGACCAGCACAACGCTCCAACAAACAAGAAGGCCAGCCAGGATGAACCGAGCACCAACGGCAACCACATCACAAAGCCAAGGGTCGCAAGGCCACCAGTTGCAGCAAATGGCTTGGCCCAGGTTCCCATCACTTCTAGCGTCGGTACCGCCCATGCTGACGGCGTCCGCGCCATGATCCACTCGGCGATCACATCCGTGAGTACTTGGAAGCCCAATGCGTAACTCAGGCAAAAGTGAGCTACCAAACCTACAAGAGTTGCCAGCGAAGATTTCGTAATGCTCTGTTTCCACTTCATCGGGCCCACCATGCAGACGCAATTGCCCTGCCTGTAATCCAATACTTTTCCGCTGAAGAGACCACCGCACGCTTCTCAAACACGTCGTAGTTGGAACGCTCAATTTCCCGCAAGATTGCCGAATACACCTTGGCTGCAATCTCTACGGCAAAGCGTCCTTCGGGCTTTAACATCGGCACACCCGGCATTGCACTCGCGTAATAGCTGCGAGCGCGTTCGGCCTCAAATTGCATCAGGTCGCGAAAAGCCTTTGTTGGTTTTTTTGCAACAAGATCTTCTTCGTTAACTCCGAATCGATCCATATCTTCACGAGGAAAGTAGATGCGGCCCAGTTCCAAGTCGGTCCCCACATCCCTCAAAATATTTGTCAACTGCATCGCTATCCCTAACTCCACCGCATACTGCTTGCCGCGTCCTTCCAGTGACGGGTTGGTGAATCCAATCACATGACACATCATCAATCCCACGCAGCTCGCCACTCGATAACAAAAGAGCCGCAATTCTTCATAAGTCGCATAGCGGTGTTGTTCAAGATCCATCCGGCAACCTTCGATTAACTCAAGCGGATATTCCGAAGGAATCGAACACTCTTTCACTACATGCAAAAACAAACGCAAAATAGGATTGGAAACGTTGCCGCCTTGCAGCCCAAACCGCAATTCTGCTTCCCACTGGTTCAAGCCGGATTCGCCCAGCTCACGCGTAGGCGCTTCGTCTACAAGGTCATCGGTAGTGCGGCAGAACCAATAGACAGCATAGGCATGGCGGGCCAATATCTTCGGAAAGAATCGCGTAGCAAAGTAGAAACTTTTCGACCCAGCCTCGGTGGCTTTTTGAGCCTCGAGATACAAGCCGTCAATGCTGCTCAACGCAGAGGAAGGCGCTGACACACCAGGTCCTCGACAATTTTGGCCGAACACAATACTCCAGGCATTCCTGCACCCGGATGAGTTCCCGCTCCTGCAAAGAAAAGGTTCTGCACGTCTTCACTTTCATTATGCGGGCGAAACCACGCGCTCTGCGTAAAGATCGGTTCAAAACTGAAGGCCGCACCCGCATGGCTGCGCAATGTGGTCTCAAAATCAAGCGGAGTGAAGTAG
>JBKJUN010000018.1:0-3470 GCA_046590555.1 Bryobacter sp.
CGCGCCGAGCGTCCTCCGCAGTCGAATGAACCGCGAGTGACCCAAGAGATCACCGCCGCTCTGCCGCTGGTAGAGCGTTCGCTACAGACCCTCGAACGTCGTGGCGTGCAGGCTCAACTGGGCTTGCTCAAGAGCACGATGATGCAACTGGATCCTACATTCCACGAACGTGGATTTGGTGCATCGAGCTTTAGCGACTTCATCGACAAGCTGAGCAAGGCTGAACTGATCGACGTGCAGGGCAGTGGTGGCAAACTGACGATTGAACGCAGGGGCGGGGCTAATGCCCGGCCGTTGCCGGAACCGGATGAAGCATTGCCGCTCTTGCGCGACGCACTCGAAGCTCATCGCTACGAGATGGAAATGGGCGACGGCGTCGAGCCGGTCGACCTGGCCCAGTGGATGGTGGCAGAACATGCGGGCTTTGATGCCCACAACTATGGTTTCCCCGGATTCCATGAGTTCATGGTCTTCGCCGAGAAGCGCGGCGTAGTCAAGGTGAAGAAGGAAGAAGAGCGCGGGGTCGTGATTTATCTCGGCCGTGAGTTCTTTCCACCTCCTGCACCAAAGGTGAAGAAGGAAGAAGAGTTCTACAGCGAATACGATGAAGTGCAGCCTTATGTTGAAGGCCAACCCAGCATCGCTGAGCCGAATCCTCCTCCCGCTAAAGCCAAGAAGGCCGTCCGGGCACGCAAGTCGACTTCGACTACAGCCAAGAAGACCTCCTCGGCAGCGCCTCGTACCCGACGGAAGAAGATCGACTAACATGATCGAACGGCTATTTCCTCCCGGAGTACCTAGCCCGAAGAACCCCTACTCGCCAGCCGTAAAGGCTGGCGGGTTCATTTTTGTATCTGGCCAGATTCCCATGGATGCGGCTACGAGCGAGATGAGCTACGGGGACATCCAGCACGAGACGCGAGTGACGCTGACCAACATCCAGCGCATTCTCGAAGGCTCGGGATCTTCTTTGGCAGACGTAGTAAAGGTGAATGTCTATCTAGCCGATGAGCGGGACTTTGCCCAGATGAACGAAGTCTATATCGAGTTCTTTGGCAAAGACCGTCCGGCACGAACGACGATCGGTTGTAAGTTTGCGAACACGACGATGAAGGTCGAAATCGACTGCATCGCCTATACGGGTTAAGAGCGCAGTTCTACGATGGTGGCGCCAGTGCCACCTTCGACTGGAGTTGCAACATACCAACGGGCCACATGGGGATGCTTAGTCAGCATCTGCTGTATGGCCTTTTTTAGTACCCCAAAGCCGTGGCCATGGATGATTCGGATACGAGAGATGGAGCCGAGGCTGGCGCGGTCGAGGAAGCGATCCACGTTGTCGAGGGCCTCGTCGGATGTTTGACCTATGACGTTGAGTTCTTTGGTGGGTGTGTCCCAAGTGGGGCCGGGCTCAAAACGGACGTTGCTCGGGAGTTTCTTTGCTGCGGCAGCATCGGTTAAGACCTCAAGGATCTCTTCGCGCGGGATCTTCATTTTGAGGAAGCCGGCCTGGACTTCGATTTGGCCGTTGTCGTGGATGCGCAGGACCTGAGCCGGCTCGCGTACGTTCTCGACGCGGACCTTGGAACCTACGATGAGTTTGGGGCCAGTGGGGGCAGCGGCCTGACCTTCTGGGCGGACAGCGGACTGTACTTCGGCCTGGAATTCGCGCTTGAACTTGGCGGCCTTAAGCTGGGCCTGATCGGCGGCTTTGCGGGCATCGGCACCGGACTTGATGTCATCGATTGTGGCTCTGGAATTGCGTTCGAACTCGCTTAGGAGCTTGGTGGTTTTGGCTTCAAATTCGCGGATGCGCTGGGCATCGCGTTTGTCGAAGCGGTCTTGCAGTTCGCGCTCGCGGGCGTTGAGTTCGGCGTTTTTCAGGATCCAGCTTTTCTCGATCACGGTGGCGGATTCGAGCTTCTGGTTGAGCTCGGCGAGGAAGCGGGCGATGTCCTGATCGCGCGTCGTCATCGAGGCGCGGGCTTGCGTGATCACTTCTTCGAGGATGCCGAAGCGTGCGGCAGTGTCGAGGCCGGCGGACTTGCCGGGCGCGCCTACTCGCAGCTCGAAGGTAGGCAACAGGGTTTCATCGTCGAAGCCCATTGAGGCGCTGAGGACACCTTCGTGATTGACGCCGTAGATCTTGAGGGCGAGCAAGTGGGTGGAGGCGAGAGTGAAGCAGCCGTCGCGATGGAAGCGGTCGACGATGGCGACGCCGAGGGCTCCGCCCTCTTCGGGGTCTGTCGAGCGGCCGATTTCGTCGAGGATGACGAGGCTGTCGGGGGTGGCCTGGTCTAGAAGCTCCGCTACGTGTCGCATGTGGGAGCTAAAGCTGGAAAGGCTGGTTTCAATTGACTGGCTGTCGCCGATGTCGGCGAGGACCTGGTCGAAAATCGGGAGGGTTGCTTCCAGGGCCGGAACGGGCAGGGCGCTTTGAGCCATCAAGCACAAGAGGCCGACGGTTTTCATCGCGACCGTCTTGCCGCCCGTGTTTGGACCACTGATAAGAAGCGTTCGTTTGATTTCGTCGAGGTCGAGATCCAGCGGGACTGCGCTTTGGCGCTTGCGGCGGAGGACGTCGGTGAGCAGAGGGTGGCGAGCTTGCTTGAGATGGAGATGCGTGGAGAAGGTGGGGATGGTGCAGCGGAATTCGGCACCGAAGCGGGCCTTGGCAAAAACGAATTCGAGGGCACCCATGACGTCGACGGCTGTGGCGATCTCTTCGTGTTGTTCGCGCATTTTGCCAGTGAGCTCGCGGAGGATGCGGTGGCATTCGCGTAGTTCTTCTTCGATGAGGCGGACAAGCTCGTTGTTGAGCTGGATGGTTTCAAGAGGCTCGACGAAGCTGGTCTGACCGGAGCCGCTGGTGCCGTGGACGACGCCCTGGACGCGGCCTTTGAAGTTAGTCGCGACCGGGACGACGAAGCGATCGCCGCGCAAGGTGACGTATTCGTCCTGCATGACGCCGTCGTCGCGGTGGGCTCGCATGAAGCGTTCGAGGGAGTTCTGGATAGATTCCTTCTGGCGGCCGAGCTCTTGACGGAGGCGCTTGAGGGCGACACTGGCATCATCTTCGAGGCCGCCATCGGGGCGGATTTTTCCATCGAGGGCACGGAGGAGCTGGCGGAAGTCGCCGATCTTTTCGGCCTTCTCCCAAAGGAGAGGGAAGCGATAGGGCGATTCGCTGAGGCCTTGCCGGAATTCTGTAGCGCGGGTGAGCCAGGCGCGGACGGCGAGGATTTCGAGACCATCAAGGACAGCGCCTTCGATGCGGACGCGAGCTACGGCTTCGTTTACATCTTCGAGATCGGTGAAGCGTAGGCGAGGGAGACCGGAGTCTTCGCTTTCGCCTTCGGTGAGGAATGTAAGGGCTTCGCTGAGTTCGGCGAGGCTATCGATGAGCGCTTCGCGGTCTGTGGAGGGTTGCATCGCATCCAGCTGGCGGTGCCCGGCGGCGGATGAGACAT
>JBKJUN010000110.1:0-4330 GCA_046590555.1 Bryobacter sp.
GGCTTGCGCCCGCCAATCGAAGCCCAACTGATCGATCTAGTCGGCGAAATTGCCTACAACACGGCCGATGTCGATGATGCCCACGAGGCCGGCTTCTTCAAGCTCGCAGAACTTGCCGCTGCCGTCCCTGTGGCGGCAGAACTGCTCGAAGAAGTCGAGACGAATTTCCCGGCGGCAGAGGAGCGCATCCACCTGCATGAGATGCAGCGCCGCCTCATTGACCATCTGATGCGCGGGCTGATGGAGGGCACTATCGTCGCCTGCCAGTCGGCTGGTGTGGAATCAGTCGATGCCGTGCGGGCCTGGCCGGTGCGTCTGGTGCAATTCACCCCTGCCGCAGCCGAAACCTCCGCTGCCCTCAAGCGATTCCTGCACGCCCGTGTCTATCACACGCAAATCCTTGTCGAAGAGCGCAATCAATCCATGCGCGCCATCGAACGCTTGTTTGATTACTTACTGGAGAATCCAGGTCAGATTCCTGCCGGACATGAATCTGAAGGCTTACCGCGCCGCATCAGCGACTACATCGCATCCATGACGGACAGTTATTTTCGGCGAGTGTATTCACAACTCGAGCCGGCCTTTACTCCGACGTTACGTTCGTAACTTCGGCTGCACGCACGCCATAGATCTTCTGAATCTGGCGTGTGATCTCACGAGTGATCCGGTCAGGATTCACCTCGCCCTCTTCCTCTTCAAGGACCAGAACCTTCACGTAGAAATTCCATTTTTTGGGCATAAAGAGAGAAAGAAAAAGGAAGGGATGGTGGCGAAAGTCGGGGTCGAACCGACACGCACAGTGAAGTACGGCAGATTTTGAGTCTGCTGCGTCTGCCAATTCCGCCATTTCGCCACGGTTGACATTTCTGAGTTTAGCACTTTGGCGATATAGTGCAGGGCATGAATCTTCATCTCTCCCGCCGTTCGTTGCTGCTCAGCTTAAGCGGACGAGCTCTGCGCCAGCAGTGGCGGGAAATCCTCGGCAAGTTCGAACCTACGAGCGCTGACCGCAAATGGTTTGTCCCCAAGATGCGCGAGCGTGAAATCGAATCGCTCGATCGCGGCATATACCTCCGCCGCCACATCGAATTGCCGCTCGAAACCGACTTCTGGCAGCCCGGCCTTCTCCTCCTCCCCAAAGGGCTAAAACGAGGCGAACGACGCCCCACTGTAATCGCCTGGGCCTCCACCTCCCCAGACTGGCAGAAGCCTGAAGAATGGTGGGGGAAATGGCTCGTCGAGCAAGGCTTCATCGTTCTCACTAGTTGGGCTCATATCCGTCGCTACCGCGACAACACTTCCTTCCAGAACGGAGTCAGCGAAAAAGTCTATGAACGCTTCGGTCGTTGGGCTGGCCTCTCTCGCATGGTCTGGGATGTCCGTCAACAGGCCCACTGGCTCGCCTCCCACCCCAACGTCGATCACAAAAGAATCGGCTTCATCGGCAGCTCCCTCAGTGCCAAGACAGCCCTCTACGCTGCGGCCTTCGCTCCCGAGATCTCAGCCGTAGTTTCAATCGACCCGCACGTCCCCCTCTGGGATGGTGGCACCAACTACGAAGCTCCCTGGTATCTCGATGCGGATCGTAAATTCCCCGACATCCGCACGCCCGAGCAAACCGTCCGCAGTCTCCTCAAAGGCCACGACCACAACGAGCTACTTACCCTGGCTGCCCCCAAGCCCCTGCTGATCATCGGCGGCAACGACAAGAAACATTCCGATGGCCCAAGCACGCTTCCCCTCATCGAACTCGGCTCCAGACGCTATCGCGAGCTCGGCGTCGAAGACCACTTGCGCTTCCATCTGCTCGATACCGGGCACACCCCAGTGCACCCCAAAATCGACCCGCTCTGGCAAACCTTCTTCACACGCTACTTACGCGGCACAGGCTTGAAATCCAGATCCTGAAAATCGAAGCTGAAGTCAGCGAGCCCATGGATCGTCTCCATCTTGAGTGACTCCACCTTGCCATCCACGCCAAGCTGAAAGTTGCAGTAAGCACAGGGGATCGTATTGTCATTCCACCGCACAATAAACGTATTTTGTTGAAAGTGTTCCAGCCGCCCCTGCCCCAGCTTGCGCACCCCAAACCCCTTGGCCACCACCAACTGCCCGTCTATGACAATTCCAATCGCCACACCAGGCACTTCAAACTGCTGCTGGACTCGTGCCACCCACTCATCCAGCAGCGGCGGCGCCTGCCCGAATAGCGACAGCCCGACCAACACCAAAAATACAAAACGACGAAAAATCAACATAAGCAGATGATAGGCTGACAACGTGAACCCAGCCATTGGCCTCCTGCTCGCTCTCGCCCAGAACGGAATCTTCGACACCCACTCCGACATCGGCGTCAACCCCAAAGCCGGCTCCTTCGTCTACGACAAGATCAGCGGCGAATACCGCGTCTCCGGCGGCGGTGCCAACATCTGGGCTACGCAAGACGCCTTCCATTATGTCTATCGCCGAGTCTCTGGCGACCTCACCTTGCAAGCCGATGTCAACCTCGTAGGCAAAGGCGTCAACGCCCATCGCAAAGCCGTCCTGATGATCCGTCAGGATCTCGATGCCGACTCAGCCTATGCCGACATCGCCGTCCACGGCGACGGCCTCACCTCGCTGCAATACCGTGCCGTCAAAGGCGGCCCAACCGCCGAGCTACGTTCCAGCACCAAAGGGCCCACCCGCATCAGGATCGAGCGCCGCAGCGATGTCTTTACAATCCTCACCGGCGAAACCCTGTCCCTCAAGCTCCCCGACTCCGTCTATGTAGGCATCGGTGTCTCCTCGCACGACGCGGACGTCATCGAGACTGCCGTCTTCACCAACGTCACTCTGCAGGGCCCGCAAATCGAACAGCGTCCCCTCTACCGCAGCAAGATCATGATCCACGACCTCAAGTCAAAAAAGAGCACCATGATCCACGAGGCCACAGGCGTCATCGAAGCTCCCAACTGGTCTCGCGACGGCCAGCATCTCCTGGTCAACACCGCAGGCAACCTCTACCGGCTACCAGTGACAGGAGGCAAACTCGACCAAATCAAACTTGACGGAGACTATCGCTGCAACAACGATCACGATTATTCCCCCGACGGCAAACAGATCGCCTTCTCTGCCTCAAGCCCCACCTCCCGCGCCTCGCAGGTCTACGTGGCAAACGCCGACGGCTCCGGCGTAAAACTAATCACCACAGCCGCTCCAAGCTACTTCCACGGCTGGTCTCCAGACGCAAAGTGGCTCGCCTTTGTGGGCCAGCGAAACGGAAAATACGAGCTCTATCGAGTCTCAGCCCAGGGTGGCCCCGAGGAGCGACTCACCGGGGAAGGAGGCTATGACGACGGCCCAGAGTACACCCCCGACGGCAAGTGGCTCTACTTCAACTCGAACCGTGGCGGCGACTGGAATATCTGGCGCATCCCGGCAAACGGCGGTTCTGCCGAGAAAATCACCAGCGACGATCTCGAAGACTGGTTCCCCCACTTCTCCCCCAACGGCAAGCAGATGCTCTTACTGTCATTTCCCAAAGGCACCACCGGCCACAACGGCAAGATGCCCGGCATGAAGCTCCGTCTGATGACCAAACCTGGCAAAATCAAAGACATCGTCACCTTCTTCGGTGGCCAGGGAACAATCAACGTCAACTCATGGGCTCCCGATTCCAAACGCTTCGCCTACGTTGTCTACGAGCCGCTCTAGTGGCAGTCGCAGCCAGTCGCACAGCTCCGTCCCTGCCAGGCGCGCCTAGCCTCAATCAGCATCAACGGTGTCATCGCCAGGGCCGCTACCGAGTCAATCCACGCAAACCCAAAGATCCATTGCGCCAGCATGCCGGCTAGTAGAATCACTGATAAATAGAAGCAAAAATCAGTTTGTTTGGCTTCGCTCGCCAGTGCCGACGAACCAAGCGCACCAGCCACTTTCTTCTTTTCTCTCGAAAGCCAAGGCATCACAATAATGCTCACAAGAGCCAGAACCAAGCCCGGCAAACTTTTTTCAGCGTCATTGCTCCGGGTCAATGCCTGATAAGCCGTCCCCAGCGCAAGCAAGGCGAGGCTGCATGAAACAAGACGCTGCACGCTGCGCTCTTTCGAGCCATCGTTCAGAACCCACAAGGCAGCTACGCTTGCTGTCACCTCGATCAAACTATCCAGGCCAAACCCAACCAGCGACACACTACTTGCCAGTGCTCCGGCCCAGATCGCTATCCCCGCCTCAATCAAGTTGTAGATCAGGGTCAGGTATTGCAACTGTTTCCCGCGCGAAACTGCAATTGCTCTTGTCATAGCTACTCTAGGCCTTCGGATGCGCTTTCTGATAGACCCGTTCCAGG
>JBKJUN010000222.1:0-8952 GCA_046590555.1 Bryobacter sp.
GGCGCATCTATCTCGATCTGACCGGGCGCATCCCGACTATCGAACAGTATCGTGCCTTTATCGAAGAGAAGAATGAGCGCAAGCGTGCCGATCTGATTGACCGGCTGCTCTACTCGAGCGACTTCACCGACAAGTGGACGATGTGGTGGGGAGACTTGCTGCAGAATGCGATGGCGAATTCTTACCGCAACCAGCAGGTTGGGGCCCGAAACAACTTTTTTGGCTGGATTGCACAGAGTGTTTCTCAGAACAAGTCGATGAAGGACATTGTATTCGAGGTCATCACGGCCAAAGGCAATACGGAAAAGGGTGGGAGTGAAGGCCCTTCAACCTGGTTGAACCGTTGGCGTACGCCGGGCGGCCCGATTGAAGATACCTACGATACGCTTTTTTCTCGCAGTGTTTCTTCCTTCATGGGGATGGGGCACTATGACTGCATTATGTGCCACGACGGTCGAGGGCATCTCGAACAATTGAGCCTGTGGGGCCGCCGAGCCACTCGCATGGAAGCCTACCAGATGGCTGCCTATTTCTCGCGAGTTCGCTTCTCCGACCGCAATCAAATGGCGGCTGAGTTTCCGAATTCCAGCGATATCTCGGATGCCACTTCGGGTAATTACAACATGAATACGACGTTCGGCAATCGTCCGCGTCGCGTTCAGATTGGTACCTTGCGAGCAGCCAACCCCGCATGGCGGATGGGCGAAGCAGAACCGAATGGTGCCGACTGGCGTGCCCAGTTCGCCCAGCGATTGGTGAGCGACAAAATGTTTGCCCGCAACTTTGCCAATCGGCTTTGGAAAGAAATGTTCAACATGGCGCTGGTCGAGCCTTTGGATCAACTCGATCCAGCTCGCCTGGATCCGAAGAATCCTCCGACAGGTGACTGGAGCCTGCAGGCCAGCCATCCAGAGTTGTTGGAAAACCTGGCCGATGACCTGATCGCAAACAACTACAATCTGCGCGAGTTCATGCGCAAGCTGGTGGAATCAAACGCCTATCAGCTCAGTTCTGAATATGGCGATGGCTGGAAGGCAGAGTATGTTCCGCTTTTCGCCCGCCACTTCGTACGACGCCTCGAAGGCGAAGAAATTCACGATGCGATTCAGACTGCAACTAACGTGATTGGCCGCTACACGATTGGTGGCTGGGCCGATCCGGTAAGTTGGGCCATGCAGATGCCTGAACCGGTAGAGCCGAACAGCAATGGCGGTGTCCGCGACTTCATGAACCTCTTCCTGCGCGGCAATCGCAATATCCAGCAACGCAGTCAGGATGGCAGCATCCTGCAACAACTCAACCTGATGAACAATGGCTTTGTAACGAGTAAGGCAAAAGTAGCTGCCTCCACCTCTCTACGAAGCATTGCTCTGATGACTGATCGCGGCTCGATGGCCGACGAACTTTTCTTGCGCTTCCTTGGCCGAATGCCGAGCGAAACAGAGAAGACAAAGACCATGGCGTTTCTGGCGAAAGCCGGTACTGTGCAGACCGCCAAAAACACTGCTGTCGAAGACTTGGCTTGGGTGATGATGAACAAACAAGAGTTCATCTTCAGCTATTAGGGGCAAGGGAGGAAACGTCATCATGGATCGAATCTACGGAGAACAGCCGGCAGGTAAAGACCGTTTCGGCAAAGACTGGACCGGAATCAAGGGTACTTGTTTCTGGAAGGCACCGCATTTCAACCGGCGCACGTTTTTCAAACATATGAGCTCGGCTGTGGGCGGCTATTTTCTGATGCCATCGCGCCCTATGGAGACCGTTGCCAAGGCCGCAGTGACGCCGATCAACCGCGCCAAGAACGTCATCTTCATCATGATGGGTGGCGGCCCTAGCCACATTGATACCTTCGACTTGAAGGAAGGCCCGTGGCTTCCTTCGTCCTACGATCCAACCAACTACGGCGACGTTAGATGGCCGCGCGGCCTTTTTCCGAAGATTGCCGAACAGATGGAATCAGTGGCTCTGGTTCGCAGCATCAAGCCCTGGGCAGCAGTGCACGAACTGGCCAGCACCTGGCTTCAGATTGGCCGTAATCCGGTGAGTGGTTTGTCGCGGATTGCGCCGCATATAGGCTCGGTGGTCTCGCTTGAGTTTGCAACTCGCGGTGGGGACAAGACGCTGCCGCCATTCTTCAATCTCAACGCCGGTGGCGGTGTTGGTAGCGGCTATTTGCCGCCTGCCTTCGCTCCCTTTTATTTCAGCCCGGGCGGCAATCCTCCTACCGGCACAACACACCCGGATGGCCAGCCAGCTTTTGATCGCCGCTTCGCCCTTTTGAATGATCTCGATTCCGAGATGCGTGGCAAGGGTGGGCTTGGTGCCAAGGGCGACGAGATGTCGGCGTTTAACTCCTCGGCCCGTCAATTGATGTATCGAGCTGAAATCGATAATCTCTTCCGCTTCTCTACCGATGAACGCAATCGCTATGGCAACACCGGTTTCGGCAATGCGCTGATTGTAGCGAAAAATCTGTTGGCTTCGGATCGTGGCACTCGCTATGTGCAGGTGAATGTGGGCGGCTGGGATAACCATGCCAACATCTACACCGGGCCGTTGAACCCTGCGAATGCCAATTCGCTCGGGCGCCAGTTTGATGCCGGGCTTGGCACGTTGATTGCCGACATGAAGGCAAGCGGCTTATTGGAACAGACGCTGATTGTGGCGATGGGCGAATTTGGCCGCACGATCGGGACACCGAATACTACAGTAGGCCGCGATCACTTCCTGCAGCAGGCGGCACTTGTGGCCGGTGCTGGCATCAAGGGTTCGAGAGCTATCGGCAGTACAGATGCCAATGGTCGCGATACTTCCAATCCTGGCTGGAGCCGCGAACGCAGTATTCGTGCCGAAGATCTTGAAGCAACGATTTACTCGGCGCTCGGGATTGACTGGACGACGGTTCGCCGGGATGATCCGCTAGGACGGGGCTTTGAATACGTGCCCTTCTCCGATCAGGATCTATACGGGCCGATTCACGAACTGTGGCAATAGCCTAGCGTTCGCGCTTAAACATCATAAGGCTACAGAAGAAACTACCCAGGGCACCGAACGCGAGAGCGGCGGTGCCCTGAAATGCGTCTGCGTCAGCAAAACGATAACCCTGATAGAAGAAGCCATAGACCATCAAGCCGAAGAAGATCAGCGCCATTACCGGTAGCAGACCCTTGAAGATATTGAAGAAGGCTAGCAGAACGCTAGATCCGCCGAGGATGCCCAGAATCAACATGGCCTTGGAGAGGTCTTCACCGGTCCAGATAAACGTGTCGAGCTTCCAGTTGTGTAAGCCGGAGATGTAGGCGACAACGCCGAAGCCAGTGAGGAAGACAGAGAGAAACAGCGTGAACAGGTAGCTGTAAAAGCGCATCAGGGCGTGGAGGATCTTCATGAGCGTATGGTTGCGAAAGACCTATCTTAGCCCAAACTGAGGGCAGATTTGCCGTATGCTGAATCTCGTGCGTAGAAACTTTCTTGTTGTTTCCCTTTTGGCGTTGATTGCGCCGCAATTGATTGGGTCTGAAGAATTCCAGCAACAGCTCAAACGGATCTTCTCGTCCAGTACTTTCGCAGGGCGAAGTTTTGGGCCGGTGCGCTGGATCGAAAAGGGTGCCGCCTACTCGACGGTCGAGAATTCTGAAATCGTGCGCTACGATACTGCAACTGCAAAGCGTACGGTGCTGGTATCGGCTGCGCAGCTTACACCCAAAGACGCAAAGCCCCTGCTCGTTCAAGACTATCGCTGGTCAGCCGACGGCAAGCGCTTGCTGATCTTCACTGAGACAAAGAAAGTCTGGCGCTTGAACACGCGTGGCGACTACTGGGTGCTCGATCTGTCTGCCAATACGCTCAAGAAGGCCGGTGCCTCGTCGCCTCCTTCTTCGCTCATGTTCGCCAAGTTCTCGCCTGATGCTACCCGGGTTGCCTACGTGCGCGAAAACAACATCTATGTCGAAGACTTGAAGTCAGGTGTGGTGAAACCGCTGACGAGCGACGGCTCAACGACACTGATCAACGGCACCTCCGATTGGGTTTATGAGGAAGAGCTCTTCGTGCGCGATGGCTTTCGTTGGAGCCCCGACGGCAAGAATGTTGCCTTCTGGCAGTTTGATTCCACTGGTGTCGAAGAATTTTCGCTCATCAACAATACCGATTCGCTTTATCCGAAGTTAACGAAAATTGCTTATCCGAAGGCAGGCACGAAGAACTCGTCCGTGCGATTGGGGGTTGTGCCCGCCGAGGGTGGCCCGGCCCGTTGGATGGAGGTGCCGGGGGATCCACGCAATCACTACCTTGCGGCGATGGAGTGGCGCGAGGGCAGCCGTGAGATCGAGATCCAGCAGTTCAACCGCAAGCAGAATACTCTAATTGTTTTTGCCGGGGATGTGCGTACCGGGCAGGTAAAGGAAGTCTTTCGCGATGTCGACGAGGCCTGGGTAGACAAGCATGAACTTGACGACGAAGTATACACTTTGAATGGCGGTAAGAATACACTCTGGCTGAGCGAACGGGATGGGTGGCGTCATGCTTATTCGGTGCGCGCTTCAGGCGGCGATCCGGTTTTGTTGACACCCGGTGCAAATGACGTAATCTCCGTGCTGGCTGTGGATCCTGAAAGCCGTTGGCTCTACTACATTGCGTCGCCAGAAAATGCGACGCAACGCTACCTGTATCGCGCACCCATTGATCGCAGCTCTCCGGCGGTGCGCCTGACGCCTGCCGATCAACCCGGTACACATGGCTACCGGATCTCGCCCGATTGCCGGTGGGCCTTTCACACCTATTCGCGCATGGACCGCCCCGTGGTTACCGATCTCATTCGATTGCCCGATCATCAGGTCTCTCGGCTTCTCGAATCGAATGCTCCTTTGCGCGGGGCCATCGCCACGATCACTGATCCACCTGCGGAATTCCTCAAAGTCACAACGAGTGAAGGTGTCACCATGGATGGCTGGATGCTGAAGCCTCGTGGCTTTGACGCCTCGAAGAAATATCCAGTGATCGTGTTTGTTTACGGTGAGCCTGCCAGCGTTACCGTAACTGATTCCTGGGGCGGGTCACGGGGCTTGTTTCATCGTGCACTTGCCAATGAAGGCTATCTGGTGGTTAGTTTTGACAATCGCGGTACGCCTGCACCCAAGGGCCGTGCCTGGCGCAAGATGATCTATGGCACTGTGGGGCTATTGTCGGCGCAAGACCAGAGTGAGGCGCTGCTGGCACTGGGGCGCGCACGCAGCTACGTGGACTTGAGTCGAGTGGGAGTGTGGGGCTGGAGTGGTGGTGGGTCGAATACGCTCAACTTGATGTTCCGCTCGCCCGACCTGTACAAGGTGGGTGTATCGGTGGCATCGGTTCCCGATCAACGTCTCTACGACACTATTTATCAGGAGCGCTACATGGGCTTGCCGGACGAGAATGCCGCAGGATATCGTCTCGGTTCGCCCATCCATTTTGCCGAAGGCCTGATGGGCAAGCTTCTCTTGATTCATGGCTCGGGCGATGACAACGTGCATTATCAGGGCGTTGAGAAACTCGTCAATCGGCTTGTTGAGCTTGGTAAGCCCTTCGATTTCATGTCTTATCCGAACCGGTCACATTCGATCAATGAAGGTCCTGGGACGAGCCTGCATCTGCATTCACTGATTGGCCGCTACTTTATCGATCATCTGCCCGCAGGCGCTCGCTAGCGTTCAATCCAAGCCTTCATGCGGCGAGCGGCCTCTGCCAGGTTCTCGCGGCTATTGGCGTAGCTGAAGCGTAGATAGCCTTCACCGTATTCGCCAAAGGCCGTTCCAGCCAGGGCCGCTACGCCTGCTTCATTGAGCAGCCTGGTTGCCAACTCTTCGCTGGTGTAGCCCGTGCCGGTGATATTTGGGAAAGCATAGAAGGCACCATTTGGCATGCGGCACTTCACGCCAGGGATCTCGTTCAGCATCCCGACGAAGAGTTGTCTGCGCTCGCGGAATTCGGCCATCATCTTGTCGACGTCAGCCTGGTCTCCCGTCAGCGCGGCAAGCCCTGCGCGCTGCACCATACTTGCTGTACAACTCACTCCATTGACGAGCAGCTTCTGCATCGCGTCGATCATCCACGTTGGCATAACGCCGTAGCCAAGGCGCCAGCCCGTCATTGCGTAGGTCTTTGAGAAACCATCCAGCAGGATCGTTCGTTCTTTCATGCCGGGCTCGGAGAGGATCGAACGGGGCGGGGCATCAAAGTACATCCGCGAGTAGATCTCATCGGAGAAGACATAGAAGTCGTGCTCGATTGCGAGGCGTGCGATCTCGGCAATGTCTTCGGGCGGAATCACGCCGCCGGTTGGGTTGGCGGGCGAATTGAGGATTAACAGCTTCGTGCGCGGGGTAATGCTGTCCTTGAGGCGCTGCATGTCGAAGCTGAAGTCGTGGGATTCGACCATCGGAATCGAGACCGGTGTGGCCCCGGCAAAGCGCACGGCGCTGGCATAAGTGGGGAAGCTTGGGTTTGGCAAGATGACTTCGTCGCCCGGTTCAACCAGCGCGAGGATCGGAAAGAAGATCATCGGCTTGCCGCCTGGTACAACGCAGACTTCGGCGCTCGATACCGGCACGCCGCGCGTCTCGGAGATGTGTGAGGCAATGGCCTGACGGAAGTCTTCGTAGCCGAGCGTCGGCCCGTAGTGAGTCCAGCCGGCATCGAGGGCGGCCTTTCCCGCCTCAATTACATGCCTGGGCGTATCGAAATCGGGTTCGCCAATTTCCAGATGGATGATGTGCTTGCCTTGCGCCTCTAGCGCACGGGCTTTTTGGAGAACAGAGAATGCGCCTTCGAGCTGAAGCGCATCGACGCGGGAAGCAGGTTTCACGAAATGACCTCGAAAATGGGGTAAGTCAGAGGAGATTCGACCTCGCGTACAGCATCGCCGATCCGGACACGCTGGCCCGAGATGCGAACGAGAAGTCGAGTCTGATCTTCAAATGTAACAACAGCGATCTGGTACGGGGCCTCGGCGGCGAATGGCTCCGGCGCGGAGTGGATTACGGTTTCTGTGTAGACGATGGCTTGTCGCATGGGAAGCTAGCTCCTCTGAAGAATGGTGACGACGCTGGTGGCACCGCTGCCGCCTAAATTCTGTGCCAGCGCGGTGTTCGCCTTGGCTACTTGGCGGGCTCCGGCTTCGCCTCGCATCTGCAGGATGAGGTCGCAGATCTGGGCGACTCCAGTGGCACCGATGGGGTGACCTTTGGCTTTGAGGCCGCCGGAGGTGTTTACTGGCAGAACACCGTTGATTCCTGTTGCCCCGGAGGCCACCCACGGGCCGCTACCGCCTTTGTCAATAAAGCCAAGATCTTCCATCGCGATCAGTTCGGCGATGGTGAAGCAGTCGTGCACTTCGGCGATGTCGATGTCGCTCGCCTGGATACCTGCCTGTTTGTAGGCCTTGGCAGCGGCGAGTTTGGTGGCCTCAAGCGTCGTAACGTCGGCCTTGTCGGCCAGCGATACCGGCCCCGAGGCTTGCGCGCAGGCGGCGACCCGGATCGCCGACGGCTCAGAGGTGATCCACAGAGCGGCTGCCCCATCGCTCACCAGCGAACAATCATAAATCGTAAATGGTTCAGCGACCGGTTTGCCCGCCAGGGCTTGTTCTAGAGTGATCACTTTTTTGAGATGGGCCTGCGGATTGAGACTGGCGTTGTAGTGATTCTTGACGGCAACGGCCGCCAGGTGTTCTCGCGTGGTGCCGTATTGGTGCATGTGACGCCGGGCGATCATCGCGAAGATCGCCGGAAAAGTCGCTCCGATACTCGATTCGAGTTCAGCATCGCCAGCCCCGGCCAGAATCTGCGCGACCCTTGCGGTTGTCTGCGAAGTCATCTTTTCGACGCCACAGACCAAAACATTCTCGTAGGTGCCGCTTGCCACCGCCTGCATTGCATGGAAGAGCGCGCTGCCGCCAGAGGCACAGGCGGCCTCAAATCTCGTTGCGGGAACACCGTGGATTCCCGCAGCCCCGGCGATGAAGGGTGCCAAATGGTTCTGGCCTGTAAAGGACGGCGCATCAAAGTTGCCAACATAAACAGCTTCCACATCGGAACTGCTCTTGCCGGCATCGAGTAGACAGGCAGCGATTGCTTCGACCGCCAGATCCTTCAGACTTCGACCGGCGAAAGCCCCGAAAGCGGTCTTGCCTATTCCGGCAACATGGACGGGTCTCATATAATTCAATCGTAGACCTGAATTGCCGCATTGCACGCTTTGGAATCTTCGAGCGTCAAGTAATGATAGATGACCTTTGTGGCGATAGTACGGGAAGTGGAGTCACCATTGTCGGCCAAATCCGCACCCAATTCGAGCCCTGGAGCCTCTGAGCGAGAGCTGCAAGACATATTCGTGCGCGAGAATCTTCGCCGCGTCTTCGCCTTGATCTACCGGATTGTCGGTAATGTTGCGGATGCACAAGACCTGACTCAGGACACCTTCATCAAGACGCTGCAGCGCAAAGATCAACTAAAAGATATCGAGAAGGCCAACCATTGGCTCGGTCGTGTGGCTAGCAATACGGCGATCGATTTCTTGCGGCGCAAGGCTCGTGTGAACTTTACGGAGATTGATTCGCTGGTGGAGCCGCTGCCAGACCCGGTGAACCGCCGCGCTGATGTAGAAATGTTGCGTAGCGAAGAAGCCGCTTACCTGGACCATTGCCTTGAATCGCTGAGCGTACGGGAGAGAACGGCCTTGGTTCTACGCGACGTTGAAGATATGCCGGCGCATGAAGTAGCCGCGATCCTTGGCTGTTCGCCAGCCACTGTTCGTTCTCACATTGCCAATGCGCGGACAAAATTTCGAGCCATTTATGAGAAGCGGAAGGAGGCACGATGAGACATTTTTCTGAACATGAGGCGGCACTCGCCTCCAGCGGCGACCTTCCCTTTCTGCTCAAGTTGCGATCTCAGGCTCATTGCCTGGTTTGCC
>JBKJUN010000589.1:0-6815 GCA_046590555.1 Bryobacter sp.
ATTCCTTGGCCGGTTGCTCTCCAGCAGAGCCTGCCTCCGCTTCCACTGCTGTACTCATTTTCAACAAAAGGCTCCCGTTTGCCTAATCATTTTTGGCAGGCGGCAACTGTCCCCTAATTGTTGTGTCTCAGATCACGACGCAGGCCACCGGCGGTTATGGGACGGTTATGGCACAGCCTGCTCACAACCTTGTAAAAAACTCAATAAAATCAGGCATTGGGCAAAGACTTTGCCCGTTTTCACCATAGAACTGCCATCGCCGCCAAACTACGAAAATGTTGCTATCTCTTGTCTTAACAACAACTTAAGCACCACTCATCTGAATCTGGAAAATTGTCAAATTTCTCAAATTTCAGCTTGGGACAGGTCGAGCTTCCTTCTCCTTCATCGTCCGGCCACCAGCCACAACAACGTTCCAACAGCAAAAAGAAGGCAAGCCGCACCCTGACGGCAACCGACTGCTGCACCTGACTGCTTCCCTCTACGTGAATTTGTGATATTAATTTTCTATGTTGAAAGCCTGTTTTTTCATCTGTGGATTCGTCTGCCTCTCAGTTGGTGCTTTTGCTCAAAGCTCCACCGCAACCATCTTTGGAACGATTACAGACACTTCGGGTGGCTCACTCCCGGGTGCCAAAGTGATAGCAACAATGGAAGCTACCGGCGCAAAGGAAGCCACTGACGCTAATGATCGCGGAGACTACATTTTCCCTAGCATCCGGCCCGGCATTTACACCCTGCAAGTAGAAGCAAAAGGTTTCAAAAAGGCTCAAACCAAGAATTTACTGATTGAAGTCAATCAACGCGCACGACAGGACTTCTCCATGCAGGTGGGTGAGGTTCAGCAGGTTCTGGATGTCTCTGCCACCACAACGACCGTCGATACATTTAGCGGAACTATGAAAGAGGTAGTCGATTCCGGCCGAATGGTGGAACTCCCATTGAACGGTCGTAACGCCCTTCAACTCCAGGCGCTCCTGCCAGGATCGATTCAAATGGGCATTGGTTCTGCCGCATCCGGAATTGCTCTCAATACCAACATTGTCTTCAGCGTCAATGGAGCACGGCCAAACAGCAGCGCTTACACGCTCGATGGGGGCTTGAACATGGACATGTACAACAACCTGCCTGCCGCCTTCCCCAATCCAGACACCCTTCAGGAGTTTTCCATTCTGCAAAATGGCTACAACGCAGTCAATGGCCGGAATGCCGGTGCAGTGATCAATATGGTGACAAAGTCAGGTACGAACGAGCTTCATGGAGTTCTGTTCAACTTTCTGCGCAACGACAAGCTGAATACCCGCAACTTCTTCGCCGCTGGAGTGGATCCTCTGCGCCGAAATCAATTCGGCGGCACCATCGGTGGCCCAATTCGTCTGCCAAAGTATAACGGCAAGGACAAAAGTTTCTTCTTTGTAGCTTACGAAGGCACCCGTCAGCGCTTAGGTGCAACTTCAAGTTCGATCATCGTGCCAACAGCTCTTGAGCGGGCCGGCGATTTCAGCCAGAGCATTCTTCGCGGAACACGAGTCTCGGTTGCTCCTCCAGAAACTGTAAATGCCCAGAATCCTCAAGGTATTCCGTTCCCAAATAATGTCATTCCTTCATCTCGTCTGGATCCGGTGGCTACCAGATTTGCTTCTGTCTTCATGCCGTTGCCAAACCGGACTGGAAACATTTTTGCCTACAACGTTTCGCTCCCAACTCAGGAAGACCAGATCACCATCAAGCTCGACCATAACTTCAGTGAAAAACAGCGCACCAACTTTCGTATGTTCTTCGACGATTTCAGTCGAAATCAGAATGCAGGCCTGCTGCTCTTCAATTCTCAAAACAATTGGATCACCTACAATTCCACCTTGAATCACAGCACCGTCTTTTCACCCAACTTAGTAAATAGTGCCACCCTCACGGTTGCAAGAAATACTTTCGTGCGCGCACCACTGACCACGACTCCTGCACTGGACTGGGCTGCACTCGGCTGCAGAAGCTGCATTAGCCTTTCCCCCCAAGGAGTTCCGACAGACTGGGCTATCGGCATCAGCAACGGCCTGAATGTGCGCGTGGATACAAATTTCCAGAGTTACATGATGAACTATCAGTTCATCGACAATTTGACCTATACAAAGGGCAACCACACCATGACCTTTGGCGGTGAGATTTCCAAAGTTCGCCGCAATGGCCGCGAGTTCTTTCAGAAAGATACACAGTTCAGCGTCAACGGGCAGCGAAGCGGAAACCAGGGCTACGGCTACGCAGACTTCTTCCTCGGTGCAGCCAATGATGTCTATCAGAATTCGCCTATCCGGGCCAACCAGTTTAAGTGGACGCCCTTCCTCTACTTTCAGGATGACTGGCGTGTCACTCGTCGTTTGACCCTAAATCTTGGTCTGCGCTGGGAGCCTTTCCTGATGGTGAAAGAGAAGAACCAGGAACTCGGTGCCTTCCGTGCCGGACAGCAATCCACTGTCTATCCGCGGGCACCCCTTGGCGCTCTCTTTCCTGGCGACAACGGCATCCCAAATGGCATCGTCAATAACGATTGGAACAAGCCCGCACCGCGCTTCGGCTTTGCCTGGGACCCCTTCGGCAACGGCAAAACCAGTATCCGTGGTGGCTACGGAATCTTCTGGGATACTTTACGTCTCGTCGGGCTGAATACAAACTCGATCAACCAGCCCTTCTCTTTTGGTTTGCGAACTTTTACGGTTCAACTGAGCGACCCCTATGCCGCAAATCCTGGACAATTGCAGACTCTCAGAAATTACACACCACCAGTAACTGCGGATGACCGGGCAAGACGCGCATTTATCTCTCCTGTCACACATAATTCCGTTGACCCCGGCTTCACCAGCGGCTATATGCAGCAGTGGAACCTCAACGTCCAGCGCGAAGTACTTTGGAAGACAGTACTGACAGTTGCTTACATTGGCAGCAAGGGGACTAAATTTATGGTCGGCCAAAACATCAATCCAGCCATTTTTGCCGCCGGCCAGTCAACCACAGGAAACGTCGACGCACGACGTATTTATCAAGGCTTCGGCGAAATCAGGTCAACTCAGTCAACAGCAAACTCCACTTATCATTCACTCCAGGTGAGCTGGAACCGGCGCCTAAGTGGTGGATTCTCAATTCTCGGCAGCTATGTTTGGGCCAAGAGTCTTGACCTCGCCTCAAACGACGGTAACTCCGGCACCGGCAACCAGGCCACAAACCCCTTCAGGCAAAACCTCGATAAAGGCCCCAGCGACTTCGATGTCCGCCATCGAGTCGTAAACAGCGTGCTGTGGGATCTTCCCTTTGGCCGTGGTGCCAAAGGCTTCAAAAAGTACGTACTTGGCGGCTGGCAACTCAACGGCATCTCTACCCTCCAGACCGGCTTGCCCTTCAGTGTCAGCGCAGGAGTAGACCGCAGTCTCGCAGGCATTGGACGTGACCGGGCGGACACCTTGAAGACTCCAGACGTCTACGGAGGCCGTGCTCGCGGCGAAATGATTCCACGCTATTTTGAAACTTCTGCCTTCGCACTGCCCGCTCTGGGCACCTTTGGAACCTCCAGCAGAAACATGCTCTACGGGCCGGGCATTATCAACTTCGACCTTGGGGCCTTCAAGGCCTTCTCCTTCACCGAAAGAAGACGGCTCGAGTTCCGTTGGGAAGTATTCAACGCCCTGAACAAGCCAAACTTCTTGAACCCAGTTGCAGCCGTGCAAAATGTAAACTTCGGCCGCATTACAAGTGCACGGGATTCACGAATCATGCAGGCAGCCTTGAAGCTTTACTTCTAGACGTTGTCGAACGCTTCGACTTCTAGCCGCTAAATCGAGTTCACACCCGAGGCAAGGAAACCGCCATCTACGGCAATGCTCTGGCCGGTGATATAACTTGCCGCATCGCTGGCCAGCAGCACGCAAGCACCAACGAGTTCTTCTGTCTTGCCGAACCTCTTCATTGGGGTTCGAATGATGAACTCACGCCCGCGTTCGGTGCCGTTCAGCAAAGCGGAATTTAGTTCCGTAGGAAAAACGCCAGGCGCAATGCAATTCACATTGATGCCATCTAGAGCCCATTCAATCGCAAGTGAGCGGGTAAGGCTCAACACCGCCGCTTTCGACGCACAGTATGCTGTCACCTGCGCTAAGCCAACAAAGGAGCTAAGGCTCGCGATGTTTACAATTCGTCCCTTGCCACTTGCCTTAAGCGGGCCATAGAAGCTCTGGCAAGCCCGTAGGATGCCAGTTACGTTTACATCCATTACCCGGTTCCATTCTGCCTCTTCGACATCAATGGTGGGCTTGCGAAAAGTTTGCCCGGCCGCATTCAAAAGAATATCGACTCCGCCCAATTCGGCGACTACTGCATCGCGCAGTGCATCGAGGCTTTCTCTCGAACTTGCGTCGCAAGTTTTGTTCAACGTCTTGCGGCCCATTGCCGTAATCTCGGCACACACTTCGGCAATGTTTGCCTCGCGCCTTCCTGTGGGTACTACATTCGCTCCCGCTCGAGCCATACCGAGGGCTAGCGTCTTTCCGATTCCCGATGTCCCGCCAATCACTACTGCGTTACGCCCGCGCAAATCGATTCCTTGGATCTGTGTTTCAGTCGACATGCATTCCAGTGTATTTGAGAATCCGTCGCAACTCCGAACTTTGAATCGGTTTGGTGAGGTAGTCATCCATCCCAGCCGCCATGCACTTCTCACGGTCGCCGTCGAATGCATTGGCTGTAATCGCAACAATGCGCTGGTGCCGCAGTAGGCCAACTTCCTGCCGCCTTATCTGTCTGGTGGCTTCAAGCCCATCCATTACTGGCATTTGCACGTCCATCAGCACTAAGTCCACTTCCAACTGCCCGAGTGCCTCAATTGCTTCAAGTCCATTGGAAACTATGGTTACAGAGTGGCCATCGCGACTCAATAGTTTGGCAATCAGCTTCTGATTGATCGTATTGTCTTCAGCCACCAAAACTCTCAACGGCTCTTGCGCTGCAGCTACTTTCTCAATGACCTTTTCCGCTGCCTGCCCGGCCTTGAGAGGTAGTGTGAAATGGAAGGTGCTCCCCTCAACCATCACATCAGACCCAGGCCGTTTCCACGGGCTTTCCAACCAGATCTTTCCGCCCATCTTCTTTACCAGTTCGAGGCTGATAGCCAGCCCCAGGCCTGTGCCTCCATGCTTGCGCGTGGCTGTTCCGTCTGCCTGAACGAATGGCGCAAACACTTTCATTTGCTGGTCGGTCGGTATCCCGCTGCCACAATCCCGAATCGCCCACCGCAACTCCTCACCCAATTTCGTTACTTCAATGCTGACTGCACCTTGCTCTGTAAACTTCAATCCGTTACCAACCAGATTGAACAGAACCTGACGCAATCGATGTTCGTCGCCCACTATATATTGCGGTATTGCTTCATCCAGGTGCCATTCCAGTTTCTGACCTTTTTCTCTCGCTCTGAGCCCCAGCGTTGTCACTACTGCGGCCACACACGCTGACAGGTCAAAATCTTTCTCCACCAGATCCAGCTTGCCTGCCTCTACTTTTGACAAGTCCAGGATGTCGTTCAATAGGTTCAGCAATTCTGCCGCCGACTGCGAAGCCATCTTAAGATAATCCTGCTGTTCGGCACCTGCCGGTGTCTCAAGCGCCAACTGATTCATGCCCAGAATGGCATTCATTGGCGTGCGTATCTCGTGACTCATATTGGCGAGAAAAATACTCTTCTGCCTGCTGGCAGCCTCGGCGCCTTCGCGGGCATTCCTCAACTCGACAACCATTTTCCCCCGCTCACGATAACTTCGAATAGCCATCAGCAACAGTGCGCCCAGTGCGAGAATCATTGATGCAGCCAGCGCCAGAAATCCGTTTTCCCGGTACCAGGGCAGCGGCACCTCGAACCAATACTCCGCAGCTTGCTGCTCGATGTTGCCACTGCGATCCATGCTCTTCACCTCCAACTTGCGGCGCCCCGCTGCTAATCCTTCAAATTGGGCTTCATCTGACTCTGCAAACTTAGTCCATTCGCCGCCATCCAGACGCCAGGAAAATAGTAGCTGCTTTTCCTCTGTTTGCTTCCAGCGGTCTATGCCCCCCAGTGCGATGCGAATGAACCCGCTAGCCGATGCCTGTTTGGCGTTTCTCGATAGGCTCAACCGCGTATGCGGGGGATCCTTGTCCCAGTTTCTTTCAAAGAGGCTGAGACCCTGAGTTGTCCCAGCCCAAATTCTGCCCTGACTGTCTTCAAATACTTTGTGAGCCATTCCGGACGGCAAGCCATCTTCCTCGCCATTTCGAATCATCTGCTCCTTTGTCAGCCGCAAAACCCCTGATGCTGTTGCCATCCACACAGATCCCGCGCGGTCCCTCATCACACTCCGAACCCGGTCCAGCCCCGCTCGAATCCCTCTCAATTGGCCCTCCCGCCACTCCATCAAACTTCTTCTTCCACCCACCAATGCAGCTCCATCTTTATCCATCCACAACGCAAAGAATCCATCGTTACTCCAATCCTTTTCCGGCGTGACTTTCCGGAATTTGCCGCCTTCCAGAATTCCTCCTCCAATGGCTCCTGCCAGCCAGAATTTCCCGTCCTCCATTTCCATCAAATCCTTGAGTACTCCACCATGCCAATCTGCTGTCAAATCAGCTATGAGTTGAAACTTTTTGCCATCAAACCTTTCGATTCGAAACCCAGGCCCCGTATTCACCACCGCAGATCCATCGTGCCTGATTTTGAAGAATCGGATTGGCTGATCCTCAGGCCTTTCGAGTGTCGTGAATTTAGCGCTCAACGGGTCAAAGACCAACACCACATCGCTTCG
>JBKJUN010000660.1:0-1790 GCA_046590555.1 Bryobacter sp.
TCAGCACGCGCCGCGTGCTTTTTCGAAAGCCCCGAAGAAGCCGGAATTGCCTTGAAATCCATCGCCCAACCTGGCGACACTATTCTTTTTAAAGGCTCACGTGGCACCCGCGTGGAGTTAGCCCTCGAGAGGTTTCTGGCCTGACACCATGCTCTACTGGCTCCTCTTTGAAACTCTTCAGCCTGTCTTTGGTCCTCTGCGCCTCTTCGGCTACGTCACCTTCCGTACCGCCTTCGCCCTCATCACCGCCCTCATGATCTCGCTGCTCCTTGGCCCCTGGATGATCCGCAAGCTGCGTGAGATGTCGATCGGCCAGTTCATCCGCGAAGACGGCCCCCAGTCTCATCAAGCCAAGGCTGGCACTCCCACCATGGGTGGACTGCTCATTGTCATCTCTATCCTGGTGCCAACTCTGCTTTGGGCCAATCTCCGCAATGTCTACATTTGGATAGCCATGGGCAGCCTCGTCGGCTTCGGCGCCATCGGCTTCTACGACGACTACACCAAGATGAAAAAGATGCGCAACTTGGGGCTAACCGCTCGTCAGAAATTTGCTCTTCAGGTTTTGGTCGCCATGGCCATCGGCTTCGTCCTCCTCCTCATGAACGCCAAAGGTCAGTACACCACTGCGATGAACGTGCCCTTCTTCAAGGCCTTCAAACCAGATCTCGTCATCGACGCCTTTGCCCACAACCCCTGGACCTTCGCCATCGCCTTCGCCCCTTTTTATGTCTTCATGGTCCTCGTCCTGGTCGGCTCCACCAACGCAGTCAATCTCACCGATGGCCTCGACGGCCTCGCCATCGGCCTTATGATCATTGCCTCCTCGGCCATGACCGCCCTCTGTTATCTAGCCGGACATCGCGAATTCGCCACCTACCTTGAGCTGCAGCGTGTCCCCGGCTCAAGCGAACTCACCATCTTCTGCGCCACCATGATCGGCGCCTCCCTCGGCTTCCTTTGGTACAACGCTCACCCGGCCGAAGTCTTCATGGGTGATGTAGGCTCCCTCGCCCTCGGTGGCAGCATGGGCACTGTAGCTGTGCTGATCAAGCAGGAATTGCTCCTCCCCTTCATCGGCGGTGTCTATGTCATGGAACTCCTCAGCGTCGTCATTCAGGTCGGCAGCTACAAACTGCGCGGCAAACGCGTCTTCAAAATGGCCCCGATTCACCATCACTTCGAATTACTCGGCTGGAAAGAATCAAAGGTAATTGCCCGCTTCTGGATCTTGGGCCTCCTCATGGCGCTCTTCGCTCTCGCCACACTCAAACTTAGATAGACAAAGATGCATTTCAACGGACAACATTTCATGGTTCTCGGCCTCGCCAAAAGCGGCGTGGGCGCGATCCAGCTTTTGCGTTCGAAGGGTGCCAAAGTTACAGGTGTTGACAGTAGAAACATCTCCGACTTACCAATTGTGCAAAACCTTGTGGATAATTCGGAAATCTCATTTAGTCGAGACCGCGAAGCTGATCTGAAAGGTGTCGACACCCTCGTTGTATCTCCCGGTGTCCCACTATGCCACTCGCTCACCCAGGCCGCCATGCGTCGCGGCATCCCCGTTGTTGGCGAGATCGAACTCGCCAGTGAATTCCTAACCGGGCCTATCCTCGCCATCACCGGATCTAATGGCAAAACCACCACCACTTCGCTGGTCGGCCACATCCTCAAATCAGCCGGCGTCCCCTCTCAAGTAGGCGGAAACATCGGGCTTGCTGCCACCGGCATGATCGCCACCTCAAACTTCCTCCAGTGGAATGTCCTTGAACTTTCTAGCTTCCAGCTCG
>JBKJUN010000452.1:0-5405 GCA_046590555.1 Bryobacter sp.
GCCCGACGCAGGGGGGTGATGCCAAGGCGGTTCAAACTCAGTCTTAGGATGTCGCAGATGCCCTCGCGCAGGTAATTCTGTACAGGGGCAAAATCCTGCAGATGATGACCCAAGCCCAGTGTGGTGGTGGACTCGCTGGCAATGCGCTGCAGCACTTCGTTATTAGGCTCGCGGGTGGGGCGGTCAAACCAGAGGGGATGGAAGGGTTCGAGGGCGACGGCGAGATCTGCCGCCTCGGCAGAGGGTAAAGCCGACATGCCATCTGCTACAAAGTCGATGTTGTCTCCAGCAGCACGGAGTTCGCGGAACTGCTGCGAGATGAGTTCAATGATCCTGGGACGGGAGTTGATGCCAGCCGGGAGTTTCACCGGAACGACGAAGGCCCGGTGACCTTGAGCCTGGAGGGCTTCACGGTCTTGGGGTCGCGCGAGGGTGGTCATCGCTCTCACCTTGAAGCGGGTGGGGCCGCCTAGTATCTGAAATACCGGGGCCTTAGCCTCTTGCCCAAACAAGTCGAGGAGGGCCATGTTCACGGCCGCCGCTACGGGGTCGCCGGCGAGTCTTCGAGTCAAAACGTCGAAGCTTGAAGGCTCCTGGCCGACGACGATGGTGCGGGCCTGGGCCAGTGCTGGCTTGCTAATTGCGGTTGCTTCTCCCCAACCAATGAGGTTCTGGTCGGAGGTGGCTTTGAGAACTGAATAACTTCGCCCACTAGCCGGTTCCCGAATATCAAAGGATTCGAGCATGGTGATTTTCATGTTGTTTTCTTAGAAGGCATATCGAAGTGCGAATTGAATTTGCCGGTTCGCACGTTGAGTGTTGGTGATTGTTGCAGCACCGCCGACTCCAACGGTAGATCCTGGAAGTCCGAATTGTGGGTGGTTTAGCGAGTTGAAAAACTCCGCACGGAACTCGAGTCGGCGAGACTCCGAGAAGTTGAACTTCTTGGCTGCAGACAGATCGAGATTCCAGATGCCGGGTCCGCGCATGGTGTTACGTCCGAGAGTGCCCCAGGTAAAGGCGGGAGGAACGCTGAAAGCGGCAGTATTGAACCAACGGGAAATAGTTTGTTCGGATACTTCGGAACTCACTCCCGCGACTGGATTGGCGCGGGAACCGGAGCCGGTATTGGAAGGGGAACCTGGGACGGTGACGGTAAATGGGAGGCCCGATTGAATCACGGTGAGACCACCGAGTTCCCATCCATGGAGGATCTGGCGGGCTGGGCCCTGCAATCCTTTGCCGAAAGGTAACTGGTAGGAGGCGGCGAAGTTGATGCGGTGGCGCATGTCGGCGTTGGAACTGGACCAGTCGGCACGCCGGTTGCGGGGATCCTGAGGAACGGGCCCGTTGGCACCACCATCACCGCCGACGTTATCGAGCCCGTGGGCCCAGGTCCAGTTGCTCAGAAGGTAAAGGCCCTTGGAGAAGCGCTTTTCGACATTCAACTGCAAAGAGGTGTAGGCAGAGTTGGCCGAGGATTCGAGCCAGGCAATATTGGTGACGCCAGGCAAAGACGAGGCATAGGGACGCCGCGCGTCGATGCCGCCTGCTCCCGGGTCTGGCTGATTGATATTGCGTGCCCAACTAAGCAATGCGCCGGCAGAACCGACAAAGCCCAGAGTGACAACAGTGTCGCGAGAGATCTCGCGCTGAGCGCTGAAGTTGAACTGCTGGATTTGACCGTTGCGGTAGTTTGGAGTAACGCCACGGAGTGCGTAGAAGGCCGGGCCTCGGGTGAGGTCAGGAACCTGCGTGGTGATGGGGAAGCCATCTGCAGCGCGGCGAGTGGGAACATCGTTGCCGCTGAAAGGAATGTTGATGACGAAGCCGAAAGGTGGCTGCCGGAATTGGCGGATAGAAGTATTGAAGTTACCCTGGGGCTCATAAAAGAGGCCATAGCCGCCGCGCAGGACGGTCTTTTTGTCAATTTGATAGGCAAAGCTGAGGCGAGGGCCCCAGGCTTTCCAATCAGTGTTGATATTGCCTGTATTGGAGACGCCATCGCGACCGGCAACGAGTTGTTTGCCGGTGGCAGGATTGAAATTGACCCACTGGTCTTTCTTTTCAACGAAGGGTGTATTGACTTCGTAATGGACACCAAGGTTCACGGTTAGCTTTGAGGTTAAGCGCCACTCGTCGCGGATGTAGAAGTTTAGTTCATTGGTGTTCAAGGTTGCCGTGCCGGGCAAGAATACGTCACGGCGGAGTGCAAGCGGGAAGCCAAGAAGCATGGTGGCGATGGTGTCGCCTGTGCCGCCGGGAGAGGCGGGGTTTCGGGAATATGAAGGATCGAAATTCCAGCGGCCGAAGGCGCTTTCTCCGGGAGGCGAGGCGGTTTCACCCGAGGTGCGGAAGCGGAAATCAATACCGTATTTAATGTTGTGCTTGCCCTTGAGAGTAGAGATGTTGGCGATCATTTCATGCATATGCTGATTCCGAATCAGAGGAGTGGAGCGCGCGTTGCCGAGCCCAGCATAGCCGGCTGTGCCGACGATAGGAGCAGAGGGCTGGAGAGGATCTCCTGCGTCTCGCCCGGGGATGCGGGACCAAACGGGATTCGTCAACTGGGTAGGAAGCAGAGATGAGTTGAACTGGGTGTAACCGTAGCGGAAGTCGCCGACGGTAGAGGGTGAAATCACTCTGGTGAAGGCTCCGACGAGGTTACGGCCAGTAGCGTCGAGGTTGCCGGCAAAACTACCTTCGTTTCCTCCGATATTTTTGTCGAATGTGTCAGGCATGACAATGATGCTCTTGTCGATTGAGTAGCGAAAGAAGCCATTGTTGTTGGCATTAAAGACATGGTCGACACGGCCATCGGCACGGTGCAGGCTCGACTTCTTGACCGGATTCGCAACGAAGTTATTGATGAGACCAGCGCGCTGAGGGTTGGGCCAGAGTTGCGCGAGGCCAGCGCCGATGGGATCAAAGCGATTCTGTGGAATCGTATCGTTGGGGAAACGCTGACGGACGGCGGCACCGCCGGCTGGATTTGCCGTGGTGGTGAGGGGGTCAAAAATGCCGTTTGCGGCTACGCCTCTGAAATCTCCTGACTTCATAGCAGGAGTCGGTACGGTAAGGACCTGGGTGTCGCCGAAAATTTCGCGATATCCCTCGTAGTCGGCGAAGAAGAAAGTCTTGTTGCGCTTGACCGGGCCGCCAAGAGCCAGACCGAACTGATTGAGCTTGAAGGGGGGCTTGGGGGCATCGGTGCGGGCGAAGAAGTTTCGGGCATCAAAGGCCTCGTTGCGCAAGAAATGAAAGAGAGAACCGTGGAACTCGTTGGATCCCGACTTGCTGGTGATCACAACGACAGCGCCGGCTGAGCGACCGTATTCGGCGCCAGCGTTGTTGGTGAGAACTTTGAATTCCTGAATGCCTTCGACGGCAGGGCGGACGATGAAAGTCTGGGAGATCATCTCGGTGTTGTCGATGCCATCAATCAAGACCTGATTGGAGGTGCTGCGGGCGCCGTTGGCCGCAATGGCAGTGCCGCCGGGCCTCAACTCATCGGGGCGCCGACCGGAGTTGATTGTATTGGGCTGGGCGTAATCGAGCCCGGTTACGCCGGGGGCTAGAATGGCGAGTTGCACGAAGTTGCGGCCATTGAGAGGAAGCGATTGAATCGCCTCCCTGGATATCACCTGACCTACGCTTGCGTTTTCAGTTTGGAGGAGTGGCGCTGCGCCTACGACTTCGACTGACTGCGATACGTCGCCCACTTCCATAACGATGTCAAGCCGCGCTGCCTGGCTGACTTGCAGCGCATAGTCCTTAAACACAATGTTGCGAAAACCAGATTTCGACGCCTGCACCGTGTAGGTGCCCGGAATCAGATTGACTGCTGAGTATGCCCCGGAGGCGTCGGTAACAAGCACCTGTCCCGTGTTTGTCGCAACGCTGGTGACCTTTACCTCGACGCCAGCCATTGCCGCACCGGACTTGTCTGAAACGTTGCCAACGATTGACGCTCTCTCTACCTGCCCGAGTAAAGATGAGGACAAAACCAAAGCGATTGTCGACAATTTTATATAGGTCTTCATTTCGCGAACACTATCAAAAAGTAACTTTTGTGTCTAGGGGGGGCCTGGCTGTGACGTAAGCACGATAATTGTCCGGTGTTGCGGGCACTGTTGCTGCAGTTCTTCTATTCCGTGCGCAGCCAGCGTGTGGAACGATGCGGTGTTCAGCAAGAATTGGGAACGGCTTACAATCTTCTCCGAATCAACACATTGCAGGAGAAGTGTGTCTAAACGCAGAGAAACTTCGCAGCCATGTGAAGGGGCAGAAGCCAGCGATTGTTCAATAATTGCCGTGAAGATATAGACAACTTGACGTCAAAGGTGCATTTTTTCGCAAGCTTCCAGCCGCCTCGTTAATAGCTGGGGGAGCGACTAACGAGGCGGCCTAAATTTAGTAGCTTAGATCTGGCCGGTGCCGTCGGATGATCGTGTCGAGAGGGATTCTGAGCCCCTGGGCCTTGGCGTTAAGTTTGGCATAGGCTTCGTCGCCCATACTCTTGCGGATTGCCGAGCCGCCTTCCATTGCTCCAAAGCTCTCTCTCTGGGTGATGATTACGATCTCGTTAGCTCCCGTTGCGCCAAATCCTCGCCTTCCGTAAGACATGACTACTCCGGCCTTTTTGTATTGGGGAAGATACTCTGTTTTGAACAAATTTTCAAATTCGACAGTCTTGCCGGCAACGATGCGATAGCGAGCGTAAATGCGAATCGGAAGAACCTTGCCATCCGTTGCCGGGCTACTCATCGATCCGACGGTAGTCGCCAGATAACGTCGTGAAGACAGTGAACATTTGTTGAGCTTGGCTAAAAGCCTTGCCCCAGCTTCTTTGCCCAGACCGCGCTCCAGTGCTGGCGCAAGGTCGAGCATCGACATGTTGTCGAGCGGGGTGACGATCAGGAATTCGCTGGTGTTGCCGAGTACAGTCTGATTGGTAGTCACCGATGCGAAACCGGCCTTTTTCAGCGCCGGCAGGACCTCGTGCTTCACCATATCTGCCCATTCATCGGACATATCGGGCTTGACCGAAACGAGGAGAACTGAGTTGGTTCTATTGACTGGTGGCTGCTGAGCCAGAACTGGCACCTGCATTGCCAACATTGCGACCACGATCGAGGTGGCCATCGGGATGGATTTGAAACGTTTTTGCTGCATGGGGGTCCTTTCTGTTAGGGAAACACATAATTGGTTGATTTCCCTTGACCGCGTTCAAGTATATACATTCTCCAAATAGATTGTTGGTTAGTCCCTGGATGTTTCGGTTAGCAGGCAACGTCATCCAACTGATCCTTCCCGACACCGTTGCTATTTATGAAGCACGACACCAGGTGTGGCGTGACATTAACATGTCAGTTGGCGGGTTTCAGCCGGGAGGGCAAGTCTGG
>JBKJUN010000116.1:0-3116 GCA_046590555.1 Bryobacter sp.
TTCCGAGGAGAGCCAATCGAGGAGTTCCGGATGGCTCGGCTTACCTGATCGTGTGCCGAAGTCGCTGGTGGTTGCAACCAGGCCACGACCGAAGTGGTATTGCCACATGCGGTTGACCATGACTCGGGCGGTGAGGGGGTTGCCCGCGTCGCTAATCCAGTTGGCGAGAGCCATGCGCCGGCCAGTGGTCGGCATCAGAGGAATGGGGCCGGTGGCTTCTCTGTGCTCGGCAGGGGGTGGCACTTCGCCGCCACCGAGGACGGAGAAGAAGCCGGGTTGGATTTCTCGACCGATGGGGGAACCCTTCACGGGCATGATGGTGCGAGGGGCAACGTTCCACCAATCTGCAATGCCGCAGGCGAAGGGTTTGGGCCGGTAGCCTGAGTACATGCGAACAAGGCCCTTCTCGATGTTCTGAAGGGCTCCGATCTCTTGAGGGCTCATGCAGGCGCGGATCTCGTCGTCGGTGACGCGGGTCTTGGCTTCGTGCTGAGTTGCGAGCTCTCGCTGGCGCGGCGTGAGTTCGTTGTCGCGAGCCATGATGGCTTCTTTGGCTTCGGCGGGAAGCGCGTTCAACTTGGCCGTTCTGAGCTTGTCCTGACATCTGGATTGCGAAGCGCGAATCTGATCACCAATCTCGCGTAGCTTCCATTCGCGATTGCTCTCCGAGACATCAAAGCCAAGGGAATCGAGACGATTGAGGGCGACCTTCACTTTGGTTGCGGGGGCAAAGATGGCACGGATGCGGTAATGGTCTTCCTGCGTGATGGGATCGAATTTGTGATCGTGGCAGCGGGCACAGCCGGCGGTTAAGCCGAGGAAGACAGATGACGTCGTGTCTACGAAATCTGTGAGCATCTCTTCGCGATTGATGTCGGCCTGATCGGGAAAGAGGTCGCGATTCGGGCCAACGCAATAAAGGCCAGTGCCGGTATGAGCGACTGGATCTTCTGGCATCAATTCATCGGCAGCGATCTGTTCGCGAATGAAGCGGTCATAGGGCTTGTCGTCGTTGAAGGCGTTGATTACCCAATCGCGATAACGCCATGCGTCGTGAATGTAGGTGTCGAGTTCAAAGCCGGCAGTGTCGGCGTAGCGGACAAGGTCGAGCCAGTGCCGGCCCCACTTCTCACCATAGTGAGGAGAGGCGAGGAGTTTGTCGATCAGGTTGGACCATGCAGACGGAGATTTGTCGTCGGCGAAGGCCTTGACCTGCTCAGCCGTGGCGGGTAGGCCCCAAAGGTCCATATAGGCGCGGCGGGCGAGAGTGGCGGCTGAAGCGCGAGGTGCGACGGGAAGTTTTTCTTTGGCCAGTCGGTCGAGGATGAAGGCGTCTACTTCGTTGCGCGCATTGGCGACCCTGGGAGGTTCAGGACGAGATACTTTTTGGAAAGCCCACCATGTGGGTTGTGGCGCTTTGGCTGCGACAGTTGTATCCCACCTGGCACCTTCGTCGATCCAGCGTCGCAGGACTTCGATTTCAGAAGCGATGAGCGGCTTGTTGGGAGGCATGAGCAGCTTGCCCTTGCGCTCAACGGCTTCGATCAGTTTGCTCTCGTTCGCCTTGCCAGCAATGAGAGCCGGGCCTCGGGTTCCGCCTTTGAGGGCAGCTTCACGGGTATCGAGATCGAGACCCGACATCGCCATTTTTGGGGAGTGGCACTGAATGCAATTGCCGCGCAAGATCTCTTGCGCTTTGGTGGCATTATCATCAGCGGCTAGCACCATCAACAGAATCCAGTTCATATTGATTACAGCTCTACTCTATTATCGTTTTTGAGCAAGGGAAGTTCCCTCGGTGATTGCTTTGATTTCGGCAAGGACATTTTCTGGTTTGAAGACATCCTTCCAGTCGGGCTTGAAGAGGCTTTTCTTGCCCCGCTCGATCGCCATTAGAGCTCCGTCAGAGAAGGGCGAGTTGATGAAGTTGAAGACGATGCCGATGTTGACCTTCATGTGTCCGAGGATGAAGGCACGAGCGGCCGCTTCAGGTACGCCGCGGCGGACTGCTTCGTCCATCGCTTCGCGGATGATCACAAAACAGGTGGCGGCGACAGTCTCAGATAAGGCCGGCTCAAGGATTGCCATCTGTTCGACTGTGACACGATACGCCTCCATCACGGGCGCGAACATTTCCCGGGCCAGAGCTTCGCCGTTGGCATAGTCAGACTCAGTGCCTTGCATCAACGCGCAGACTATGTGTTGCTTGGCCTTGATCGCACCAAAGAAATCCAGTTGAGCGTCTTTTTCAGTTTCGTCGTGAATCACTGGAGGATGACATGGGTGAGTGATGAAATAGGCGAGGTCTGCACGTTCGGGGAGTTCGCCGCCATAGGGAGCAGCAGGATCGAGGCAAATTACCATAGCTCCCTTTTTGAGGCCTGGAATGATCGACGGGGCGACCTTGCCGATCAGCGAGTCCGGTAGAGCAAGAATCGCCACATCGGCGATCGCTATCGCCTCAGCTTGTGGGGTAACCGTCAGGCCGCGACTGGCAAGCCTTTCTACCCCGGCGGGGCTCACTTCCACATAAAGGATCCGATTCGAGGTGGCCTTAAAGTTGTCGGTTATCCGGCAACCCATCTTTCCGCCAGCGCCAAACAGTGCGATTGTCTGTGTCATAGTCTTTGCCACTCCAAAGTGGTATGCTAAGCATATCATCTTTACTGATGATTTAGGTTAGTCTTCCCTTTCGAACCTGACCAAAGAGTTCTTCGCTGCCTACTTGGCCTCCCTTGAGCAAAATCTCAACCCCGTCTGCCAGTGGGTTCCTTGACCAGAGCCGGCAGAGCGGTGATCCGGGCGCGAAAGGTCGAATCACTGTAAGGGCCTGAATCTCAAGTGCTTTCCCTATATGGCCTGAGGTATCTCCGCCTGAGCTGATGATTCGTTTGACGCCGGTTCGGCGCAGTAGTTCGGCCGAGACCGCACTCAACCGGAGTCCGATTTGGCGCCCGAAATCATTCTCTTGCTTCACCACATCTTTAGGCCCAGCCGCAGTATAAACAACGGGGCTGCGACCGCTTGCGAGGATTGCGGCTGCCTTGTCCTGCACACTTTCCAGTTCAGCTGGGTCTGATACAAGCCGCACCGGATCGACAGCGACACCTTCAAAT
>JBKJUN010000211.1:0-10282 GCA_046590555.1 Bryobacter sp.
GTTGCGGGACTGGATTGCTCAGGGGGCGCCTTATGACATTGGCACCACGCCGCGCATTACGGCTTTGAGTGTTTATCCGGAGGAACGGCTGCTGGTGGGGCGAGGGGCGAAGCAGCAGTTGGTGGCGATTGCGAAGTACTCGGACGGGAGTGTTCGTGATGTTACGCATCTGGCGCAGTACACGGCGAATGATCCGGATACGGTGAGGGTGAATGCCAAGGGCGAGATTGAAGCGATTGAGACAGGTGAGACGGCAGTGATGGTGAGGACGATGGGGCAGGCGGTGGCGGCGCGGATTCTGATTGCCGCGACGACTACGCCGAAGGATTACCCGCTGGTGAGTGGGAAGAATCTGGTGGATGGGCCCGTGTTTGAGAAATTGCGACGGCTGGGTTTGCGGCCGTCAAGCGAGGCCAGTGAGGAAGAGTTTTTGCGGCGGGTGTATCTCGACACCACCGGGCTCTTGCCGCCGGTTGAGGAGACGCAGAAGTATCTGGCATCGACCCGTCCGCAGAAGCGGAGTGAGTTGATTGACCGCTTGCTTGCGACACGGGAACATGCCGAGCTTTGGGCTCTGAAGTATGCGGAGTTGACGCGTGCAGGCACACGGGAGGCCGGGAGCAAGGGCGCGAAGATTGTGTACGACTATTTGCGTCATTCGTTTCAGGTGAACAAGCCTTATGACCGGATCACACGCGAGTTGATTTTGAGCCAGGGAGCACATAGTTTTTCGCAGTCTTCGATGGAGGGTGTGCCGCTTTCGCCGACCAGTTTTTACAACATCAGTTTTGACTCGAATGCTCCGGATCATGCGACCAATATCAGCCAGATGTTTCTGGGAGTGAGGATGGAGTGCGCCAAGTGCCATAACCATCCGTGGGAGCGTTGGACGCAAGATGATTTCTATGGCTTTGCGGCGTTCTTTGCCCGGGTGGGGATCAAAGAGGTTTATGAGAACGATGAGAATGCGACGCAGTATCTCGAAGAGGGTAGCGTTGAGCATCCGAAGACGAAGCAGAAGGTAATGGCGAAGTTGCTGGATGGGCCAACAGTTGCAGATACGCAGGATGGCGATATTCGCGAAGCGCTGGTGGACTGGATGGTGTCACCCAAGAATCCGTATTTTGCGCGGACGATGGTGAACCGGGTATGGCGGCATTATTTTGGTCGCGGGTTTGTGGAGGAAGTGGATGATTTTCGGGTGACGAATCCGGCTTCGCATCCGGCGCTGCTAGATGCGCTGGCGGTCGATTTTGCGGGGCACGACTACGATTTGCGGCGGCTGGAGAAATTGATTCTTGAGTCGCGGACGTATCAACTGTCGGCCGAGCCGAATGAGAGCAACCGGCGGGACCTGCGAAATTTTTCGCACTTTCCGGTACGGAGGCTGATGGCGGAGATGTTGGTCGATACGATGAGCCAGGTGGCGGGAGTGGCCGAGAAGTTTGCCGGATATCCGCCAGAGACGCGGGCGATGCAGGTGTCTGGTGGTGGCGGCGGTTATATGCTTTCGAGCTTTGGACGGCTGAGCCGGGATATCCTCTGCGAGCGGGATTCGCAGCCCGATATGGCGCAGACAATGCATCTGATTTCGGGGTCGACGATACAGGCAAAGGTGTCGAAAGCGAAGCTGCCGTGGGAGCTTGGCGATGAGGCTTTGATAGAGCGGGTGTATCTGTCGTCGCTGGTGAGGAAGCCGTCAGAGACGGAGCGGAAGGCAGTTCTTGAGCGGATTGCCAAGGGCGATCGCAAGGCAATATTTGAAGATTTGCTGTGGGCGATTTTTAATTCCAAAGAGTTCATGTACCAGCACTAGGAGCAAGTATGTTTGACAGACGTGGATTTCTGAGGATGGGTTCGATTGGCGCGTTCGGGTCTTTGGACTGGGGCATGGTGGAGCAGCTGGGTGCGCAGACCAAGGCAGTGCCGGGGAAGGATATCTCGATCATTCATTTGTGGCTGGCGGGCGGGTTGAGCCATCTCGATACGTTTGATATGAAGCTGGATTCGGACCGGAAGTACCGGTCGGCGTTTGGAGCGATTCCGACTTCGATTCCGGGCCTTCATATTTCAGAGCACTTGCCGCGGACGGCGAAGCTGATGAATCAGGTGACACTGATTCGTTCGATGACACATAAGAAGTCAGCGCATGGCGAGGCGCAGACGTTGATGTTGAGCGGGCATGATGCATTGCCGACTTTGCTGGCTCCCAGTGTGGGGAGTGTTTTGTATAAGGAGCTTGGAGCAAGAAATGAGTTGCCGCCTTATGTGATCGTGCCGCAGCCGCGCGGGAACAATGCGCGGGCCGGATTTCTTGGGCCGAAGTACAATCCATTCTCGGCCGGGGACCCGAATGTGGCGAAGTATTCCGTGCGCGATATGGACCTGCCGTTGGGGGTGGATTGGGCGCGGATGGAGGGCCGCCATAGCCTGCTGAATCTGGTGGACGCAAAAATTCGCAAATTCGATTCGACCGATACATTTGAAACGCTAGATAGCTACTATCAGTCGGCGTTTGAGTTGATGCGGTCGCCCAAGGCGAAGAAGGCTTTTCAGATTTCAGAAGAGCCTGATTCGTTGCGTGAAGAGTATGGACGGACGGCAATGGGACAAGGAGCATTGCTGGCGCGGCGGCTGGTGGAAGCTGGCGTGAGGTTTGTGAGTGTGGGCAAGGGAGACAACGCGTGGGATCATCATGGGACGCTGTTTCCGGCTTATGCGAATGAGTTTATGCCGGAGCTTGACCGGTCGTTTGCGGCTTTGATGCTCGATCTGGGACGGCGCGGGATGCTGGATACAACGCTGGTGCTGGTAACGGGCGAATTTGGGCGCACGGCGGAGATCAATGTGAATAACGGGCGGGACCATTGGCCGAACTGTTTCTCGCTGGTATTGGCCGGGGCGGGTGTGCCGCAGGGGCAGATTGTGGGGGCTTCTGACAAAGACGGCATGTATGTGAAAGACCGGCCTGTCGAGGTGCCAGATTTTATGGCGACGATCTTTAAGAAGCTGGGTGTGGATTTCGAAAAGGAGTATATTTCGAATATTGGGCGGCCTTTGAAGATTGCCGAGGGAAAGCCCTTGGGCTTTTTGGGTTAAGCTAGGTCGAATCCCTAGTTTGATGGCCGAACCCGAAGAAGACATTACAGAACTACTGCATCGATTTCAGGATGGAGATGCGGCGGCGCGGAATGAATTAGTGGAAGCGGTGTATGCGGAACTGCGGGTGATCGCGGCACGGCATATGGGCCGGGAGCGGGGGGAACATACGCTGCAAACGACGGCGCTGGTGAATGAAGCCTATCTGAAGTTGGTGAATATCAAGTCTGCACAGTGGCAAGACCGAGCGCACTTTTTTGCTGTAGCGGCCCGGGTGATGCGACAGATCCTGGTGGATCATGCGCGGCAGAGGCTGGCGGGCAAGCGCGGTGGCGGGGTGATGGTGATGCAGATTAACGAAGCGCTGGTGTATTCGCCGGAGCAGCCTGAGGTGATGGTGCAGGTGGATGAGGCGCTGACACGATTGTCGAGCGAGGATGAATTGGTGGGAAAAGTGATTGAGCTGCGGTTCTTTGGGGGATTGTCGGTGGAGGAAACCGCACATGTGCTGAAGGTGCCGAAACGGACGGTGGAAAGAGAATGGACGTTTGGGCGGGCCTGGTTGAGAACAGAGCTTGGACCCAGCGCAGTTGTTTGAAACATCAGCTATAATCTCGTTCTAAGGTGTTATCCGTAGAGACGAAGGAGAATCGAAGTCCCGGTGGGCACTGCCAAGTTTGCTCAACTGAAATCGATCTTTTCGCACGCTCTTAAATTGAAGGAGGGCGAAGCTGCGGCGTACCTGGATGAAGCTTGCGCGGAAGACCCCAGTTTGCGAGTACAGGTTGAGGAAATGCTGCGGCAGGCAGCGACGGCGGATACTGCGCTTTTGACCGAAGTTGGGGCAGTTCCTGAACATGCACTGGAATTGGGGAGTGTGCTTGGGCAGCGGTTTCTCCTGAAACAGTTCATTGGGCGAGGCGGGATGGGGGAAGTGTATCTGGCCGAGGATCTCGAATTGGAAGTGCAGGTGGCACTGAAGACAGTTCGACCCGGATTGCTTGGGACGCAAGGGGTGGCTCGATTCAAACGGGAAGTGCAATTATCGCGGCAGGTGACGCACCCGAACATCTGTCGTGTATTTGATGTGGGCAAGGAAGATGTGAACGGGCAGCCGGTTACCTTCTTAACAATGGAGTTTCTCGAAGGCGAGACACTGGCGCAGCATATGGCCAAGAAGGGGAAGATGAGTCTGGAGATAGCTGAGCCGCTGGTGCGTCAGATGGCGGCGGGGCTTGGGGCATTGCATGAAAAGGGGATCATGCATCGGGACCTGAAGCCAGCGAATGTGATGCTGGTGGGGTCGCGGCTTTGCATCATGGATTTTGGCCTGGCGCGCGTGTTTGAGGGCGAGGGATCTGACGCGCACTATACGCAAACTGGGGCGATTCTGGGTACGCCCGGGTATATGTCACCAGAGCAGTTGATGGGCGAAACCGCGACTGCTGCGAGTGATGTTTACGCGATGGGCCTGTTGATCTTTGAAATGGTGACAGGGAAGAAGGCTTCTCTGGTGGATACGCTGGCGGCGGGCAAGACGGGGTTGCCGGCGAATTGGGAGACAGTGATTTTGCGCTGCGTGGCGCGGGATGCGAGTTTGAGGCCAAAAACGGCGGTTGAAGCGCTGGCGGGGTTGTCTGGGTCTGAGCCAAAGAAGAGGAAGCCACTGCTGTTGGCAGGTGCGGCCGTAATGATCGTAGCGGGGCTCGTATCGATCCCGATGTTCAGGACGGGTGAGGTAAGGAGTTCCCTGCCCCACAGCACCGAAAGTGTCAACGAAAAGATCCTGCGGGCCAGGCAGTTGCTGGAACGCTACTACAAGCCACAGAACGTGCTGGAGGCAATGAAGACGCTGGAACAAGTGGTGGCGGAGAACCCGAAGCTTGCCCTGGGACACGCGACGCTGGGAGCAGCGCAATTTCGACTCTTTGTCGATACGCGAGACGTGAAGTTGCTAGAGGCGGCCAAGGAAGCGTGTAACCGGGCGATTGAGCTTGATGATGAGATGGCAGAACCACATTTGACGTTAGGCAATATCTATCTGGCAAGCGGGCGGAAGGACCTGGCGAGATCTGAATTGAGTACAGCATTGAAGCTCGATTCCAAGGCAGCTGACGTTCATTTTGCGCTGGCGCAGCTCTATCGTGCGGAAGGCAGGAAAGCTGAACAGGAAGAAGCCATCCAAAAGGCGATTGATCTGGCCCCGGATCAATGGGCTTACCATAGTTGGCGAGGCGGGGAGTTGCGAGACCAGGGGAAGCACGGAGAAGCGCTGGCAGAAATTGCGATTGCGGAAAAGCTGATGCCCGACAACCCGCTGATTTACAACAATAAGGGCATTCTTTATATGAGGACGCGAGAATTTGCCAAAGCTCGCGAGGCGTTTTTGAAATCAAACGAGCTTGAACCGCGGGCGCGAACGATGGGGAATCTCGGCACTGTCTACTACCTGGAAGAAAGGTATATCGAAGCTGCTGACATTTTGAAGAAGGCGGCGGAGCTGGAACCAAAGAGTTATCTGCCGAGGGCGAATCTGGCTGCGGCACTCGACCGGACCCCAGCAACCAAGGCAGAAGCAATGTTGGCCTACCGCAAGGCAATCGAACTGGCTGAGCCACTGCTTGAGGCAACACCGAATGACGAAAGAATCATTGGGAATGTTGCCAGCTACCATGCCGTGCTGGGGAACCGGGAGCAAGCGACGGCGCTGATTCGAAGGGCGATTGCATTGCAGCCGGAGAGCCCGGTGGTGGCACAAAGGGCGATTGCAGTTTACGAATTCCTGAAGAACCGGGAGTTGGCACTGCAATGGGCGGCCAAGGCTTTAAAGAATGGATACCCGCTGGAAACTTTAAAGAGCGATCCAGAGTTGGCGGGTTTGGTGGCAGACCCGCGCTTCCAGAAGTTAGAAGCGATTGAGAAGGAGAAAAGAAAGTGAATATCGAAAAAGTTGAAATGCCGGTGAGTTTTGTACCACCTCCGCCTGAACCTGAGGACAGTCCGGTTCCGTTCCCGATCCCTGGCGAAGATCCAGACAACACGAAGGGCATCGAGGATCCTCCGGCATCCTTTCCGATTCCAATAGAGGATCCAGACGACTCAGAGCCTGGTGACGATTTGCCCATCTCGTTTCCGATCGATCCGGTCCCGGACGATACCGGCACTAAAGGTTAGCCTCATATCGAGAGAAAAAGAATGGGGCTGGCGCTCAAAGAGGCTGCCAGCCCCATTCTCGACATTGGTTAGCCTGCAGGTATGTCTGGCTATGAAGGAAAAAACATGAACGACACAATCCTGACATTCAATGGAATTGACCTGGATACGGGCGGCTATCTGCATTCGCCGATGACGGCGCGACAGTTGCGGACGCTGGCGACCGGTGGGACGGTTGACGAGAAGGGGCTCGAGGAACTCAAAAATTATTGGGAGAGCCGTGGGCCGCACTTCGGCATGGTGGAAGGGCGCGATTACAAAAAGCTGGATGAGGCTGGCTGGGGAGTGATCTTTGCGGCCGAGCCGGAGCCGGGTGTGTATGAGGCGCTGAAGCCGTTGCTCGACCTACGCAAGGAGCAGGCATCGAAGAAGGATGAACGGCTGTATAAGGAATATAAAGAACTGAGTGGGTATCTTCCCGGTGATTCAAAGCGGATGTTTTTGAAGCGCGGGGGAGCGCAGGTTTCAGGTGTGGTGGACCCGACGCGGATGCCCTATTACCTGCTGATTGTTGGTGATCCAGATGTGATCCCTTATGAGTTTCAGTATCAGATGGATGTCCAGTATGGGGTAGGCCGCTTGCACTTCGACCGGGTGGAAGATTATGCGCAATATGCCGCGAGTGTAATTGCAGCAGAGACGGGGAAGATTCAACTGGCTCGCAAAGCTACCTTCTTTGGGGTGAACAAAGCTGGGGACCCATCGACGGAATTGAGCGCGAAATTTTTAGTAGGTCCATTGCACAAAGCAGTCAGTGAGGATCAGGCAGGCAAGTGGGCTATCGAGATGGTGGGCGGTGAGGATGCGACCAAGGCGAGGCTGGGGAATTTAATGGGGGGAAGTGAAGCGCCGGCATTCCTGTTTGCCGCCAGTCACGGGATGGGTGGAACCAATGGTTCGGCCCGGCAGATGCCATACCAGGGGGCGTTGGTTTGCCAGGACTATCCGGCAAACGGGTTTAAGGGGGATGCTCGACCGTTCTTTTTTGCAGGCGAAGATTTGTCGAGCGACGCCCGGCTGGGCGGGACGATCGCGATGATGTTTGCCTGTTATGGAGCGGGTACGCCGAAATTCAATGAATTTCGACAGATTGATGGTCAGAGTACGGCTGGCCAGATTGCGCCAAAGGCCTTTGTAGCTGCGTTGCCGAAGGCGATGCTTTCGCATCCGAAGGGAGGCGCGCTGGCGGTGATTGGACATGTAGAGCGGGCTTGGTCTTGTTCGTTTTTGAATGGTAAGGCATCGACTCAGACATCGACGTTTGAGAGCTCAGTAAAGAAGCTGCTGGATGGCTACCCGGTGGGTTATGCGATGGAAGAATTCAACAGCAAGTATGCGGAGTTGAGCAGCGAATTGCTGGAGATGATTACGCTGCTGAAGGTGCAAGAGAAATTAAAAGCAGACCCCACGGAGGAGTTTGTCAACAACTGGACCGAGAACTATGATGCTCGCAATTACTCACTGGTTGGGGATCCGGCGGTGAGGATGCCGGTGGTGGACGCTGGGGCCACAGCACCGATGGAACGAGAGTCTGTGACGGTGAGTTTTGTTGCGCCTGTAGTGGTGGCAGCTACTGCGCCGATTGCCGGTGAAGTAAAGACGGAAGTGGTAGCTGTGGCTGCAGGGTTTGAAGTGCTGAGCATATCCGGCAGTGGCAGACTTGTGACCCGGATTGAAGGCGCCGTTGGTATGGCTTGGGCTACACATCGTGCAGCAGTAGAAGTAGAGATTGAACGGCGCAAGAAAGTTTAGTTGGCGATACTGAGTGCATGAAGATTGCCGTGGTGGTGTTTGGCCTGCTTGCGTTGAGCCTGGTGCTGGTGCTTTTGTATGGGCGGAGCCGGTGGCAGGGTGGGACCCGGCAGTTGCGGACAGCGATTCTCGCTGGACAGATGAAGGCAGAGCCGGCACATTATGATTCACGGGAGGTGATGGGATTGCCTGCGCCGGTGCGCCGGTATTTTGACGCTGTGTTGACCGACGGGCAGCCGATGATATTGAAGATGGAAATGGAGCAGGAGGGGAGCTTCAACATGGGCGAAAGTGCGGCGCAGTGGAAGCGGTTTCGGGCCTCGCAAGTGAACGTGATGCGAGTGCCGGGGTTTGATTGGGATGCGACGATTGCGATGATGCCGGGGGTGCCGGTGTTTGTGCATGATGCTTATGTGGGTGGGCAGGGGATCTTGCAGGCGGAATTGGCAGGTTTGTATTCACTGGCTAGCATTAGTGGGACGCCTGAGGCGGCGCAAGGGGAATTGATGCGTTTTCTGGCGGAGGGGGTTTGGTATCCGACGCGGTTGTTGCCGAGCCAGGGAGTGAAGTGGGAAGCGATGGGTGAGCAGGCGGCGCGGGCGACGCTGGTGGATGCGGGTACGCGGTGCAGCCTTGAGTTTTACTTTGGTGAGGATGGGTTTGTGGAGCGGGTGCGCGCGGCGGCCCGGTACAGGACGGTGGGGACGAAGCTTGAGGCTGCACCGTGGGAATGCCGCTTGTGGAATTACCAGTCGCGGGATGGGATGCGGGTGCCCCTAGAGGGCGAAGTGTCGTGGATGCTGCCGAGCGGAGTTTGGCCTTATTGGCGTGGGCGGGTGACAAGGTTGAGTTACGAATTTGCAGGTACTTTGTAAAGTTAAGTAGCTCTTTTAGGGATGCTAAAGTCACAGACATGAGCAGTCCAACGACGATACCGGTGGAAAGGGATCAGGATACAGGAGTACATGGGCCCAAGATACGCTGTCCGAAGTGTGGGTGGAGACCGCAGCCTAGCAACTTGTGGAGTTGTAGCTGCGGCTATGCCTGGCATACGTTTGATACAGGTGGAGTTTGTCCTAGCTGTATCAAGCAGTGGACGGTGACGCAGTGTTTGAGTTGTCTTGAGTTTTCGACTCATTCGGATTGGTATAAATATGAGTAAGCAAATGGAATTGAAGATTGAAGGCATGCACTGCGATGGGTGTGTGCGAAGGGTGACAGCTCTGCTGAAGCGTGTGGATGGGGTAGAGGTGGAGCAAGTGGTTGTGGGCGAGGCGAAGTTGATGGTTCGCGATGGGGTGGAGAGGGCTGAATTGGTTCGGGCAGTGGAGGGTGGCGGATTTAAAGTTGCGAGTTGAACTGCAGATCGAAGGGATGACTTGCGCGGCTTGCCAGAGCTTTGTCGAGAAGACGCTGGTGGAGCAAGCGGGAGTCAGCAAGGCGAGCGTGAACCTGATGATGAATCGGGCAGTGGTGGAGTTTGACCCTATTGTGGTGAATGTGGAGCAGTTGCGGTTGGCGGTGGAAGAGACTGGGTATGGGGCTTCGCTGCCAGTTGCAGGACGGACTGCGATTGAAGAGGAAGATGCGCGTGGGGTTTTGCTGGCGGAGGAGTATGGCGAACTTAAGGTGAGGGCGCTGGGGAGCTTGTTTGTGGGCCTCGCGATGATGGGGGCGATGCCGTTTGCCGGGCATGAATTGGGGTGGTGGGCCTGGACGCAGATGGTGTTGGCTTTGGGAGTGGCTGGGTGGGCCGGACGTGGATTTTATGTGAAGGGCTTTGCGGCGGTAAGGCAGGGGCGGGCCGATATGAACGTGTTGGTAGCGATGGGGACTGGTGCCGCGTTTCTGATTTCTATGGCTTCGCTTGTTTGGCCACACTGGTTTCATTCGCGCGGGATGGTGCCGCAGATTTACTTTGAGGCGGTGGTTTTTATCATTGCGCTGGTGCTCGTGGGGAAGATGCTGGAGGCGCGGGCCAAGCGGCAGACCTCTGTTGCTTTGCAGCAATTAGCGGCGTTGCAGCCGAAGCGGGCTACGGTTCGCAGGGATGGGGCGGAGATCGAAGTGGCTATTGGTGAGTTGCTTCGTGGGGATCTGCTAGTGGTGCGACCAGGGGAGCGGATTGGTGCTGATGGTGAGGTGGTGGAGGGTGGAAGCAGTGTCGATGAGAGCATGCTGACAGGAGAGAGCCTGCCGGTAGAGAAGGTTGTGGGGG
>JBKJUN010000503.1:0-5403 GCA_046590555.1 Bryobacter sp.
CTGGTTACGCCGGTAGTCTATTCATTGTTTGACGATATGTCGAATAGCAAGATCTTTTCGAAGGCCGGTGGGCTCTTCCGTCGTCGTGGACTTAAAGAAGCCCTGGCCGGGCTGCTGGGGCTGTTTCTCTTTGCCGTGGTAGGTGCGGCGGCTGAGAACCCGGTCCGGGTAGGTGTTGGCGCTTCGCAGAAGCGGATGATGCTCAAGGATGCGATTGTGCTTGCGCTGGAGAACAATCTGGATTTGCAGATCGAGAAGACCAACACAGTGTTGTCGCGCAGTCAGTACAAGCAGACCTTTGGAGTTTGGGACCCGGTGCTTGGGTACCGGCCCAATATGAGTTACAACGTGACGCCGACGTCGAGTCCGCTGCAGGCGGCAGATGGCCGGCTGATAGATCGCAACTTCAGCAATAACGCGTCCTTTTCGCAGAAGACTCCGTGGCAGGGCACGCGTCTGGATGCGGCCTTCAACAACGGCCGGCTGAGCACGAGCAACCCATTTAGCGGTTTGAATCCATTCACGCTTTCGACTTTAAACATCAGCCTGACGCAGCCATTGTTGCGCGGGCGCAAGATTGACAATGATCGCAATCAGATTCGCTTGCGCCGCAAGCAGATCGACATTAGTGAAGCGGATTATGAGCTTCGTGTGATTCAGGTGGTAACGCTAGTTACGCAAGGGTATTGGGATCTTGTCGCGGCCCGTCAGGATATCGAAGTAAAGAAACAGAGCGTGGATCTGGCTCGGGATCAATACGAGAGATCCAAGCGACAGATTGATGCAGGGACTCTTGCTCCGGTTGAGTTGTCGGCTGCACTGGCTGAGCTGGAGCGGCGTCAGGACACGTATTATTCGAGCATTGGTCTGTTGACCGAGGTTGAAAACAATCTGAAGAATTTGCTGGCTGGTGGACGGGATCAGGCGATCTGGAGTGACGAAGTGATTCCTGTAGAGACGCAGAGTGTGGCCCCGCCAGCACTCGATGATCTGAAGGCATTGATCCAGGGTGCGGTTGGAAAGCGCCCCGAGCTTAAGAATCTGAAGTTGCGTCTGGAATCGAATGAGTATCAGAAGGATTTGGCCAGGAACTTGCAGTTGCCCGGCGTGAATCTTGCGGCTGGCTATACGATGGCTGGTCTGGCGGGTGCACGTAACACGGCAAGAAATCCATTCTTCGGCGGAAGTGTTGGAGACGGAGTTCCGCCTGCCTTCCTTGGAGGCTATGGCACCACGTTGAGCAGTTTGTTCGGGCAAAACTATACAAGTTGGCAAGCTGGTTTACAAATCGACTGGACCGTTCGGAATCGTGCCGCAGCAGAGACATTGACGCAGGCGAATCTGGCAGACCGGAATCTGAATCTGCAGCGAGCAAAGGCTGAGCAGATTGTCGAAGCTGAGGTGAGGAATTCTTTGCAGTCACTACGGACTTCAGAACAGCGAATTGTTGCGGCTGAAGCGAGTGTCAAGGCCGCGAAAGAGAAGCTCGATAGCGAACAGCGCCTGTTTGAGACTGGCGAGAGCACGAACTTTCTTGTACTGACGCGGCAGAATGAATTTGCCGATTCCCAGCGGCGGGGTTTGGTGGCGCGGCTCGACTTCAATAAGGCGATTGCCAGACTCGAGCAGTCGCTGGGGGCGACGCTCGATACCCACAACATCAGCTTGAAGTAAATAAGAACAGGAAAATCACAGTTTTTTCACAAGCCCTTCACATCGCTAAAGCGCCATACTAATGGCTGTGGGCATGAACGTTCAAGACATCGCCTTTCAAAAAGGCTTACCCGCAAATCTCGAAGCCGAGCGACTGACGCTGGGCGCTGTTCTGGTCGACCCCGAATGCTTTCCGCTTGTTGGTGGTGAACTGACTGCTGAAGACTTCAGCCTTGAGTCGCATCGACGTGTGTTTCAACGGATGTCTACCCTGGCTGAACGCGGTGAGCGGATCGATCGCGTGGCGCTGGCCAATGAACTCATGCGGCATTCCGAGCTTGAGAGCGCTGGTGGCCTGAGTTACCTGATGAGTCTCGACGAGGGCATCCCGCAGTCGCTGAATGTGTTTGGCTATGTGAAGATCGTCAAAGAAAAGGCGACCCTTCGCAAGGTGATCTACACGGCCCAAAGCGTGATGGACAAGGCCTTTCTCGGTGTCGATGAGGCCGATCATATTCTGGCAGAGGCCGAAGAGTCGTTCCTTAACATCGGTGCTTCGAAAGCCAAGAATACTTTGTCGCGCCCGTCGGAAATCATCGACGAGATTGGCCTTGATCAGTTTCTCGATCCATCGAGCCGCATCAAGGGTGTGTCGACAGGCTTCAGCAAGTTTGATGAAATGACGGGCGGATTCCGCGAAGGTGAGCTGATCATCATTGCTGCGCGCCCCGCTATGGGCAAGACTGCGTTTGCGCTCAATATCGCCCAGCACGTCAGCGGGCCGCGAGTGAACAAGCCGGTGGCCGTGTTCTCGCTCGAAATGTCGAAAGAGAGCTTGCTGACACGTATGATCTGCGCAGCGGCGCGTGTCGACCAGCATCGCTTCCGCACCGGCTTTCTGAACGATGATGAGCGGCGGCAGTTGGCAGTGGCCGCGACTGACTTGATGGATGCGCCTCTATACCTCGATGATTCTCCCGGCATAAACATGATGGACATCCATGCCAAACTACGGCGTGTGCAGGCCGAGCGTGGATTGGGGCTGGTGATCATCGATTACCTGCAACTGATGCAGTCTCGAGGCAAGCATGATAACCGCACTCAGGAAGTGAGTGCGATCTCGCGCGGCATGAAGTTGTTGAGCAAGGAACTGCGCGTACCGATTATGGGCTTAAGCCAGTTGAGCCGTGGCCCGGAAACCCGGCCCGGAGATCACCGGCCGCAGTTGAGCGACTTGCGCGAATCGGGTTCGATCGAGCAGGACGCCGATATGGTGTGCTTCCTGTTTCGAGAAGAAGTGTACAAGCCGGATCGCGAAGACCTTAAGGGGCGGGCGGAATTGATCATTTCCAAGCAGCGTAATGGCCCGGTTGGCAAAGTAGATCTCGCCTTCATCCACAAGTTCACCAAGTTTGGAAATCTGGCAGAAGACATGGGCGATGTGCGGCATGACGACTACGTCTAAAAAGTAGATTTGAAGTCTACGATATGCTTACTGTTCGTCACACAAGGGGGGCCGCGAGATCGAAGCCCACGATGAAGTTCTTTGCACAGGCGGACAAGCGGACCAATCAGAAGACGCTAGACTTTACGCCATGCGGCTGGGGCGGCTCGATGCTGAAGGCCCTGTCTGAGTGCATGCAGGCTGTGCGTCGTTTCCCTTACGAAGCGGAATAACTAAAGCAGCGACTCGATTTTGGTGCTGAGCTGTTCTGCGGTGAGCTTGCCCGGATTGTAGAGGCGCACGATTCCAGCCTTGTCGATCAAGACCAGAGTTGGAGTCGTGGACGATCCGTAGACGCGGAAATTCTCTTCACTCAATGGTGCCGTCATGCCCGGAATGCTCTGGTAAAACTTCTCGTAGATGCCGGCTATGTAGGGCGTCTCGACGGCTGGTGTTGCGTCGTCGCCCCCATTGATAAAGCCGTAGTGTTGGGTTGGGCCAATAATAGTAAGGCCCTTGGGGCCATATTTCGCAGCCAGATCGGCAAGGATCGGGGCCTGTGCTTTGCAATCTCCACACCAGTGCGCCCAGAAGAAGAGCAGCACAGGTTTGCCTTTGAGGCTGGCGAGAGTCTTGGGCTTGAGGGAGCCAACTGAATTTTTGACTTCAAGCGCTGGCGCACGTTTGCCAACTAGCGAGAGCAGGTTGATGTTCTTCTGGATTCGCGTGCGGATGGAAGTGTTGTGGTAGGTCTTCTCTTCACTGGTGAGAAATGTGATGGCTTCGCTGAGTTGGCCTTTGCCGGCAAGGGCCTGGCCTTCAACTTCGATCGATGCACCAAAGCCGATCGGAAGACGCTTTTCGTCGTCGAGCTTGCGGGTTTTGAGAGCAGCGAGGGAGAGCTTGCGGGTCTCGGCGGAGTAGGCGAGCGCCTTGTCGAACTGTTTGGCCGCAAGTGCCCCACGGCCCAGCCAGGATTGAGCTTCGATCAGTTCGGGCGTCCAGGGCCCCCCTGCCCTTTGGGTTTCGATCAGTTTCTCGGCAGCGGCGAAGTCCTGCTTGTTCAGCAGAATGCGCACTTCGGGTACGATTGCCGCCTGGGCGGCGAATGAGGCAAGGAAGAGTGTAAATAGTTTCATGCGAGAAGCTTCTTGGTGTATTCGATGCTCAACTCGAGATCGCGACGCTCCTTTATTGCGGCTGCGTCCTTTTCGAGCTTGGGCGGGTCTAGTTGTGGGCTGCCTTTTTCGGCCAGCGCGAGGAAACGGCTGAATTCCCAGGCGGGAGTATTGCGGTAGGCTTCCCAGAATTTTTGCTCAAAGATCTGGAACTTGCGTTGGCCGGTAACGATGATTTCCATTGAGAGAGCCTTGCCGGGGCAGAGCTCGCGATAACGCTTCACCCAGCCGGAGATGTCAACGTTGCCTTCACCCATGCGGGTCCATTGGACGGCGATGCCTTCTGGAGTCTTCCAGAGGTAGGAGTCACGGACGTGGCTGGTGAGGATGTAGGGTGCCAGCGTTTCCAGTGTGAGATGTGGGTCTTCGAGAGCCCAGACGGGATTGCCGCTGTCGATGACGGCACCAACGAAGTCTTTGCCGGCCAGCTCGATGAGGCCTTTGAGTTCGCGTGCCTGCATGTCACCGGCGTGATTCTCGACAGCTACTTTGACGTTGTGGTCTTGAGCGAAAGTGCGGCAGGCCCGCAGGGTCTTGGCGGTGTTTTCGATGTTGCCTTCAAGAGGGGTTGTACTCTGGCGGTCGGCCATAGTGCCGAGGAAGCAACGGACGAGGCGTGAATCGGCCAGGTGTGCCGCATGGATGACGCGCTTGAGTTGTTCTTCTGCTGTGCCTTGCTTCGGGTCGAAGCTGGTAGAGGTGGGGCAGACGGAGCGCATACCGATCTCGAGTGTGATGCCGAGTTTCTTTGCGTGAGCGGCGACTTTTTTGACATGGTCGTCTTCGAGCGAGCCGAGGAAGCGGATCTCGGAGAAATGAACGACTTTGGCACCAAACCTGGAAGCGTAGTCGAGATTTTCAAAGGCAGTCCAGCCTTGGCTGCGAACGCTGAAAAGATCAATGCCAAGTTGAACATCGTTGGCGGCGGCGAGAGCTGAACTAAGGAGCGGCATGGCGGCAAATTGGCGACGGGTCATCTAGATTATCTTTCGTTTGGCCAGAAAGCTGAAGATCTGTGCATATATGTCGGCGAACTGTTGGGATGTGAAGTTACCGTGGCCTCCCTGATAGACGGAGACCATTTCGGCATCGCTGCCAGCATTTCTGATTTCTTTGGTGAGGTCAACG
>JBKJUN010000595.1:0-4284 GCA_046590555.1 Bryobacter sp.
CTTTTCGAGGGCAGCCTTCTGTTCTGGAGTCATGTCGCGTTCCATTTCCTTGGTAACAGTGCCAGTTTCAGCGGCCTTCTGCATCGCCTGCTGCCGTTCGGCATTCTTGGCGAGGTCGAAGGTTACCGGGACTGGATCGCCGAGACGCATGCGGACGCCCTTGAGGCTGTCCACCACTTTGCCGTCGACTTCGCAGGAGACGTCATAGGTGCCGAGAGGCAGGCCAGCGTGGAAGAATTCGCCTTTTTTGTTGGTCTTAACTTTGTAATTGCCTTTGATGTCCGTGCGGACAATCAGGATCAGTGCGGCGTCTTTGCCGACGGGTTTGCCGTCGACGCCTTTTACCGTACCTTCGATTGCGCCGGTCTGAGAGAAAGCGGGATTGGCACTAAGGCCAAGGAACAGGGCGAGTGTAAAACTCAAGCCCAGCATGTTCCGAAAGAGATTTTTCATGGGGTTCACTCCGATTGTGGTTCCTCAATGAGAATACTACAGAGGAATGTTGCCGTGCTTTTTGCGTGGCATGGTGTCGACCTTGTTTTCGAGCATCCGCAAAGCGCGAATGACCCGTGGACGCGTTTCTCGAGGCAGGATGACGTCGTCGATATAACCGCGTTCGGCGGCCACGAAGGGGTTGGCGAATTTCTCTTTGAACTCTTGCACTTTTTCGGCTCTCAACTCCTGTTGGTTGGATGCACGGGAAATCTCGTTCCGGTACACAATATTTACGGCACCTTCGGCACCCATGACGGCAATCTCAGCCATCGGGTAGGCGAGGTTGATGTCCGTTCGCAGATGCTTGGATCCCATGACGCAATAGGCTCCACCATAGGCTTTGCGCGTGATCACTGTGATCTTGGGGACGGTGGCTTCAGCATAAGCGTAAAGGAGCTTGGCACCATGGCGGATGATTCCGCCAAATTCTTGCTCGGTGCCGGGCAGGAAGCCGGGGACGTCTTCGAAGGTGACAATTGGGATGTTGAAGGCATCGCAGAAGCGGACGAAGCGGGCGGCTTTGACGCTGGAATTGATATCAAGGCAGCCGGCGAGGACGGCAGGTTGGTTGGCTACGATGCCAATCGATTGGCCGCCCATCCTTGCGAAGCCGATGAAGATGTTGCGGGCATAGTGTTCGTGAACCTCAAAGAAATTCCCGTCGTCGACGACGCGTCTAATGATGTCTTTGATGTCGTATGGCTGATTGGATTCGGCGGGCACAACGCTGTCTAGTTCTGGATCCATACGGTCGATTGGATCGCTGGTGGGATGTTTTGGGACATCGTCGCGATTGTTCTGGGGCAGAAATTCGAGGAGGCGGCGGATCTGGCGGAGGCAATCCTGATCGGAGGCCGCGAGGAAGTGGGCGACGCCGGAGGTGGCATTGTGGGTCATGCCGCCGCCGAGGTCTTCTTTGGAGACTTCTTCGTGTGTCACGGTGCGAATGACGTCTGGACCCGTGACAAACATGTGTGAGGTGCCGTCAACCATGAAGATGAAATCGGTAAGGGCGGGCGAATAGACAGCACCACCGGCGCAGGGGCCAAGGATGGCCGAGATTTGAGGGATGACTCCTGAGGAGAGAGTGTTGCGGAGGAAGATGTCGGCGTAGCCGGCGAGAGAAACGACCCCTTCCTGAATGCGTGCTCCGCCGGAATCGTTAAGGCCGATGAGGGGAGCACCATTCTTGAGGGCCATGTCCATGACCTTGCAGATCTTAATCGCGTTGGATTCAGAGAGTGAGCCGCCGAGGACGGTGAAATCCTGGCCGAAGACATACACGAGACGGCCATGGATGTAGCCGTAACCGGTAACGAAGCCGTCGCCGTCGAAAACCTGATCGTCCATACCGAAATCACGGCAGCGGTGACGGACGAAAGGGTCGAGTTCTTCGAAGGTGCCTTCGTCGAGGAGGAAGTCGATGCGCTCGCGGGCGGTCAGCTTGCCGTCGCGGCGCTGGCGTTCGAGACGGTCGGGGCCACCACCGAGTTTGGCGTTAGCGCGGCGGCGCTCGAGTTCGGCAGCAGGGTTCTTGTCAGTCATCACGAACCAGTGTAGTAGCCCGCGCGCACCCGGATTGCGGTCTTGCCGTACTTCTTTTGACCTTCTTTCGAGAGAGTGACCTGAATCTTCCGGAACTGGTTGGGAGTGGAGGCCGGAGCGTTGTAAGTGATTAGGTAGCGCTGGCGAAGATTGGTGAGGAGTTTGGCAAAGGCCTCGTCGGCTCGATCGGTTCTCAAAACCTCGCCGCCGGTTTCGGCTGAGAGCTTGAAGACATCCGCCCAGGAGAAGTCGGGGTTGCGCGATTCCGGATTCTTGACTGGTTTGGGTGGCTCGGCGTTTTTAGTGACGATGGAATTCAGAACTGCGTCAGCGGCTGAGAGTTTGCGGATCACCAAATCGTCAGGGACGCGATAATTCAAAGCCCGGTTGTCGGTGAGGATGAAGATGGCACGGTGGCCGGTGAGCTTGGTGTTCTCGATAAAGGCTTCGCCGGCATCGACGAGCGCGGCATTGATAGAGGTGCCGGAGGGGAGCAGATCCGGGCGGAGGGCCTGGTCGATAGCATTGGCGGCGCGATCCATATTGGAGGTAAAGGGCAACAGATAGTCTGATTCCTTGGCAAAGATCATGACCCCGACCTTGTCGTTGGGGCGGAGCTGGCTGAGAAGCGTGCGGGCGCGCTTGCCGATTTGCGAGAGGTAATCTCTCATGCTTCCCGAGACGTCGAGGACGAGCAGGATGTTGAGGGCATCCTGATCGCGGCCGAGGTAGTTGATCTGAACAGACTTTTTGTCGTCTTCGATGATCAGATCTTCTGGCTTGAGGTTCAGAATAAAGCCTTTGTCATTGCTTGCCAGGAGATCGAGGCGCACTTGCGTGACTCCCGCTTTAAAGGTAACGTCGTCCGGTGCCTGGGCAATCAGACAAAATAAGGTAGCCACTAACCGCATGAAGAATATTATCGTCGGAACAGCCGGACATATCGATCACGGGAAGACTACTCTTGTCAAAGCTTTGACCGGAATTGACACAGATCGGCTGAAAGAAGAAAAAGAACGGGGCATCTCGATCGACCTTGGTTTTGCCAATCTGAAGACGGCGCAAGGGGCGCGCATCGCATTCATTGACGTGCCCGGGCATGAGCGTTTTGTGCGGAATATGCTGGCGGGCGTGAGCGGGATTGACCTTGTGCTTTTTGTTGTTGCCGCAGATGAGGCGATCAAGCCCCAGACACGCGAGCACTTCGATATTTGCCGGCTGCTGGGGATTGAGCGCGGAGTGATCGCACTGACAAAGGCGGATCTGGTGGATGGCGACTGGCTGGAACTGGTACGGATGGAGATGGAAGATTTTGTTCGCGGGAGTTTTCTCGAGGGGGCGGCAATTGTTCCGGTGAGCGCTACGACTGGGATGGGGCTTGAGGAGTTGCTAAAAGAGATCACGAATGCAGCTGTGGGGATGGAACAGCGTGACCTGAAGCGGATGCCGCGACTGGCGATCGATAGAGCCTTTGTGATGAAAGGGCATGGCACAGTGGTAACCGGTACGCTGAAGGAAGGCCGGTTGGCGGTGGAAAGCGAAGTAGAGTTGTATCCGAGCGGGCGGGTAGCGCGGGTTCGCGGGATGCAAGTGCACGGCGAGGCGGTGAAAGAAGCGCAGGCCGGGCAAAGGACGGCAGTAAATCTGGCTGGCGTAGAAGTTGGGGATGTGTTGCGCGGCTTTGTCGCGGCACCGCCGGGCAAGTTGTCGCCGGTTCGTATTTTTGATGCGCAAATTGACCTATTGCCGGGGGCCAAGATGATACGGGACCGGGCACAGGTGCATTTTCACACAGGCACGATGGAGGTCGCGGCGGAGTTGCGGGTGCTCGACGAGAAGCGGACGATTGAACCCGGCACCAGAGCCTGGGTGAGGCTGGTGCTGGAAGAAGAGACGCTGGTGCTGCCGGGAGACCGATTCATTCTGCGTAGTTTTTCACCGATGGTGACGATTGCCGGTGGCACCGTGACTGAGCTGCATTTTGGCGTGACGCGGATGCGTCGTAAGGGAGCAGTGGTGCGGCTGGTGAGATGGAAGGCTCTCGACCTTGCCGGGCGGATTGGTGTTTTGCTCGAAGAGAGGCCGCTCGGGATGGAGTTTGCCGATCTAAGGCGGCGTCTGGGTTGCCTTGAGAGCGAAATCCCGGCGGGACTGGAGCGGATTGGCTCGTGGGTGGCTTCGCCAGCGAACCTGAAGAAGATTGCCGTTGAGCTGGTGCAGCGGCTGAGACAACATCATAAGGAC
>JBKJUN010000657.1:0-18650 GCA_046590555.1 Bryobacter sp.
GGGAAAGGGAGTTGCCGCTCCCTTTCCCCGCACCCCTATCCCTCGCCAGGCATAGAAGAATTTCAACCAAATTGTCCCGATTCAAACTGTCTCAATGAAAGGGTTCACTTCAGGTAACAAAAGAGCCCGGGGACATGGGTGACAAACAATTCCGGTGGAGGCGACGGGGTGCTCCAGGTACGGTCCGACGACGTAGTTAACACTTTGGCCCAGGGACGTGGGTAACAAATGATTGGAGTTCTGGAGGGCAACCGCAAGAGGACAAGCCAAGCTAGAAGGCATGCCCTGGAAAGAAAAGCTCCCGATGGAACAAAGAGTCGAACTGATTCGAGATGTTTGATTCGGCGGGCTGGGTGGCGGTTGGCGGGTTGGTATCCCCACGCTTACGCATGGGGCTCGGCGGCGATGGGGCTGCTGGGGTGGGGGAGCAATTGGGCGGGGTCTATTGCCTGAAGCCCCGTAAATCGCGCAAAATCTCGAAGGTTGAAAGTGAGCAGATGGGTGATGCCGTGAACGTACATGGCGGCCGCCAAGAGAGCATCGTGCACTTGTACGCCCTTTATTTCGTGTTCTTCCAGTAAAGCTCGCCAACGAGTGTGCAAAACCAGACTGTCTGGGAGCAATTCAAAGTCACGCTCGATTACCGAGGCAAGACGAGATGTCTGCGCAACGGTTAGACCGAAGCCATTTTGATTTTGGGGGCGGGTTGAAACATTCCAGAACTCTCCTAGAATTTGAGAAGTAAAGCAGAGCCGGTGATGAGAGGAGGTAAGAGCTCGAATCACCTGAATAATAGTTGCGTTTTGGGGATCTGCGCTGTTGCTCATTCGCAAAAAAATGTTGGTATCGAGCAGCCAGGCGGATGGCATCAATCGTGATCCTGGTAAATCGATTCTCTGGTGAATGCCGATTCCGGAAGGGCGGGTATGGCGTGCGAAAACTGCGCCATTTCACGAATAGTGAGGTCTAAGTGACTTTCGGTGAGCGCGGGGCGGTGAGGAGACCCCTGGACCGACTCTGCTAGCAGATTGGCCGCATACACTTCCAGCGGGCTGCCATGGGCGATGGCACGGCGAGTTAGCTCAGCCTGGATTTCAGGCGCTATGTCAACGGTAATTGTCATTGGAGTTGGTGTCTAAGAGTAGCTTATCGTAGAGAGCGATTTTGGTGAAGCGGGATGGGGATTTGGCAGGTTGGCCGGGTGACCGGTTGGGTATCCCCACGCTTACGCATGGGGCTCTGCAGGGAGGGCGAAGCCAGACCCGAGCGAAGGGCTGAGGACATGCTTTGGGGATGAATTATGGAATTAGGATATAGAATTATAGATATGGCCTTAAGTATCAAGAATGCTGAAGCCGAAGCTTTGGTGCATCGTCTGGCAGCACTGACGGGGGAATCTTATACCGATGCGGTGAAAAAAGCGGTGGAGGAGCGGTTGCTGGGTCTGGAACAAAAGCGCGACAAAGTTGGGCTGGCAGAGCGGTTGCTGGCTATGGGCCGATCTTACCGGGATGACTGTGTGGCTCGGGGCATAACTCCGCTTCAAGCAGAGGACCATAATGACCTTTATGACGAGAATGGGCTTCCGCTTTAAGGTATGCCGTCGCTTGTGATTGACAGTTCCGCTATTGTTTCGATTCTGCTGGCAGAAGCGGAGGCGGCAGGATTTACGGGGTGGATGGAAGAGGCAGACGAGATCTTTCTGTCGTCATCTTCTTTTCGTTGGTGAATTTTGTCGAGTCGGCGATTGTACTCGAGAGCCGCGATACTGCGAGGAACTTGTACGGGGCGGGCGCAGACTGGATGCGTTTCTGCAGGAGGCGAAGGTGATTGTTGCGCCGATCGATCTGAGCCAGGCAATGCTGGCGCGGCTGGCGTATCAGGATTTTGGCAAAGGCCGGCACAGGGCGAGTTTGAATTTGGGGGATTGCTTTGCTTATGCTCTGGCAAAGCAGAAGGGGCTGCCGATTCTGGCCAAGGGTGAAGAGTTTGGACGGACGGATTTGCGGGTTTTGCCGGTGAGAGGGTAGGGTGATGGGCATTCGTGGTGGGCGCTAACCGCTATCGTACGAGGTAATATCGTACGAGCTAATTCAGTGGAGGCAGGTTCAGGGGGTTTTCACACGACCGACAAAACCTCGTCCTTCACGAGGTGCATCCGGATTCTCTCAGTACTCACGCTGTCAAAATAATAGGCAGTTACCGCTTCCCGGGCATTGACCCGAAGCGCTTCCCATGTGTCGGCTTGAGTGAATATGCTTTCGGTCAAGCACTCAGGAGAGTTTTTCGAAGTCCATGGTTGAGTCGCTTCTATGCAAAGGGAACTAGCCTGGACTTTCTGATTTTCTTGTCTCTGGTGAGGAGGGGAATACGGTGGACGATGCTTGTGGCAGCGATCAGCTCGTCGGCGGGATCGCTGGCGAAGTCCAGTTCGGTTGATTTTTGACAGATCGCAATATCGAGGGGCCAGACGTGGATTCGGGTAAAGATTTTTGCAAAGCCGGGAGAAGTGGTGTCGATGTCGATACGGCCCAGTTGCGACAGTTTCGCCAGTTCCCAGAGCACGATTGCGGAGACTCCCCAGGGCTCCGAGGCGAGGAGCTTTTGTTCTGACGGCTTTAGAGTTCCATCCAAGGCGAAGAGGAGAATGTGGGTATCAAGATTCAGCATTCCACCCAATCCCGGTGGAGAATACATCTCCCGAAACCTTGACCTTTCCCTTCATGCTGCCAATGAGTGATGCGCAGGTGGCGTCGATCGGGAGAAGCCGGGCGACGGGCTTACCGTGTTTGGTCACGATCAGGCCTTCGGGCTCGAGGTGGTCGAGCAGGGAAAGACACTGCTCTTTGAATTTTGTAGCGCTGATTTCCGTCATAGCTTATTGTAGCTGCAAATAATGACCAGTTAGATTGACCAGTCATTGATTTGCGGCAGGCCCGACATAAGCGCCGAATACAGTGTGTTTGGCGAGCAGTGGGTGGACGGTGCAGGGACCTATTCATGGCTTACAGAGCTGCATACAGTGCAGAATTTCTGGCTGAGCTGTGCGACAGGTCTTTTCGATGCCGGGGATGAGTATTCCGAAGTTATGGCAGACTAATCAATTGAAGCTAATTCTCTTATTTACCGCTGGCGTGCTTTGCGCCGAAACGCGCCGTTTTGATAGCTACACCTTCAACGCCCCGGACGGGTATGAGTTGCGGGAAGCGAAAGAGCAAGTTGAGCTGTTGAAGAAGGATCTTGCACGTCGCACGTTTTGCCAGTTCCTTTTGCAGCAGGCACAACCCTCGCTGGGCTCTGCAGCACAGGACATCGATTCCGAGTGGAGCATCATCGTGGCCAAGGCGTATACGATCCAATCGACGCCGCTGACGAGGGAAATCGAAGTGCCCGGCGCACCCCAGAGTATCGTCCGTACCGCCAATACGAATTACCCCGGCGTGGGCCCCGTATTCAGTTCGCTGAGTCTGGTTCGCCTTTCTGGCCGTTACATCGGCGTGCTGATGAACTCTTCGAGCGCTGACGCTGCCAGGGCCTGCCAAGCGGATGCGGCTGGCATACTTGGTTCCATCCGTTTGACGGGCAGTGCCCTCAGTTCTGCGATGCCCACTACTAGCTCTGCTATACCCACTACCAGCTTTGCCATACCTACGGGCAATACGCCACAGGAGTTTCCTGGCTCACCCGGTTGGCTGCCCAGCGGCACGGGAGTTCCGGTGCCCAAGCCCTCCATCGACAAGGGCAGGCCCGTGGGCTTGTGGTGGAAAACGGGAAGCAATTCGGCGAGCGACACCAATGCCGAAGTTCATATTTTCCTCGAGAATGGCATCCGGGCATCCAATCCCAGGCCCGGCGGTCCGCAGCTCTTCGATTGGGAGGGCCAAAAGCGGCAGCTTGGCGTTACAGGAGTTGGAACGTTTGCCGTTGAAGGTGGCCAGTTGATTCAGCGCTACGACGGATTTGAAAACAAAGGCGCCTACGCCACCGGTGGAGACTCGAGTGGTCCGTTTTTCAAAAGTGGCGGCGCTGTCTTCCGCCCGCTCCATGAGGCCTCGCTGCAAACGATTTCTGGAGCCTGGCGTGGCCCGCAATCGCAGATCAGTTTCCGTCCGGATGGCACGTTTCTGTTCGGGGTTGGCGGGCCGGGCAGTGGCCGATCCGGTCGCTATCGACTGGAGGGATATCTGCTGCAGCTGCTGCCCGATTCGGGCCCTGGGTGGATTGACCGTGTCGGCATCAGCGGCGAGACGCTGGTGCTGGGAAGCACGCTGCAATTCCGGGTGAGGTAGGGTGGTCTGCGAAGTGCTGCGGCTAATCTAATGGGCATGCGCCTTTGCTTGTTGACTGGTTTCCTTGCCGCTGCTTTTACTGTGTTTGGACAGACGAGTGTTCCGGCTGCGAATACTGTCACTGCTACCGTTTCTACGGTGCGTTCGGCTAGTGCCGGGACGGCTACGTTTCAGGTTCAGATTCTGGATGCTTCGCTGAATGCCAGTGTCGATTCGGCGATTGCGCTGGGGGCGTCGAGTGGGGCGTCGGCGGCGAATCTGGCGGGGGTGAGTGCTTCGATCAGCCAGGGGTTGATAGTGTCCCGCTATGACTTCAATATGGTGGTGCCGGCTTCGGAATATGCCGGTACGCGGGATAAGTTGCTGGCGGCGCAGCGGGGGCTGGCTGCGAGCAATAGTCAGGCGATTGGGTGGACTGTCAGCTACAGCGTTTCTGATAGTGAGCTGGCGGGAGGGCTAGAGGCGGTGTTGCCGGGGTTGCTTGAGCGGGCACGAAAGCAGGCGGATACTCTGGCGGGAGCGATTGGAAGGTCGGTAGATCAGGTGGTGAATCTGGGCGTGCCGTCGCTGAGCAATAGCGGGTTGCAGGTGTTTGCTACTGTGTCGGTGACTTATGGCTTGAAGCCGCTGTAGGGGCGGGAGGGCTCTTTATGTGAAGGCATTGCTATCGCACGCCGAGTATGACCGAAAGGAGTGGATGAAATGGGCCTGACCCTCAACACGGAACGCTACCTGGATCTGCTTCAAAAGCATATGCCTCGACCTATTGAATCAGACGAGGATTACGATTTTTGGGCAGGGGTGCTTGAGTCGATCGATTTCTCTCCGGACTCGACGGTGGAAGAGCGGGCGCTGGCTGAATTGATGAAGTCCGCTTTGGTCGCTTATGATCAAAAGCAAAACCCGGAATTGTATGAATCGGACCCGCTGGGGAGTCTGAAATTTTTGATGGAAGCCAACGAGATGAGCCAAGCGGATCTGGGCGGTTTGCTGGGGGTGAGCAGGACGACGGCATCGCAGATTTGTGGGGGAACGCGCAGGATCTCGAAGGCGAATGCGCTGAAATTGGCAGAGCGGTTTGCTTTGCCGGTGGGGGTCTTTGTGGGTTAATCGGCTAGAGCAGGGGGAGTTGGCCGGGGCCGTGGATGCTGGGGCGGGTTCCGTTGGGGTAGAGGGTTGTCATGCGCCAGGTGGCCATGGCGAGGGCCATGACGAGGTCGGCGTGGGCGATGGATTCGGGGTCGCCCTGGCGGTTGATCTTTATTGTCGGCTGGGCGTTTTCTTTGTGGTGGATTTCGAGCGATTGTAGCTGCGCCATCAGCGTTGCGGATTGGGGGAGTTTGGTGGGGACCTGGAGGAGGTTGTTTTCTATTGCGCTGGCCAGGGAGTTTAAGAGGGTGAGCTTGGGGACGTGGAAGATGTCTATGGGGAGGGTGTTGTGGTGGGTGGTGGTGATGGCGCTGCCGCCGGTGAAGAGGATGCCTTCGAGGCGGCCTACGCCTTGCCGGTTGCTTGATTGGTAGCGGACGATTTCCTGCTGGATCAGTTCTAATACGGGGGCTCCGAGGCCGGTTGCGTCGGCTACGGTGCGGATGGTCAGGGTGGGGTGTAGGCGGCGGAGGTTGGCTAGTTTGGTGACGATGGTTTGGGCGATTTGGGTGAAGCTGGTGCCGAGGGGGAGGATGTCAGCGAAAGCAAGCAGCCAGTGTTTGGTTGTGGATTCGGTGCCGTCGCGCCAGGAGTGGCGGCTTATGGTTTGTTCGATGTTGAGGAGGAGAGCGAGGGCGGTGGGGTGTTGGGATTGGCCGAGATCGACGCCGAGGATGGCTTCGCGGTGGTTGTTGTGGGTGTGCATTTTAGAGGGGGAGGGGATCGAAGTTGGTGGTGTGGATGCGGGCGAGCAGATTCTGGGCGAGGAAGCTGGACTGGGAGCCGAGGAAGTCGCACATGTATTCCTGGCGGAAGTAACGGTCTGTGGATTGGGCGCGTTCGGAATCGAGGAATTCTTTGCTGATGCGGGGGCATTCTGTGGCGGGGACGGCGATGCGGAGCCAGTTGTGACGGCTGACCCAGGCGTTGTAGAAATAGCCATGCTGGCCACGGGGGGTGGACATGATGAGGAGGGTTCCGTTGGTGGTGGCGAGGAAGGGAAGGGCAGAGCGGAAGAGGGGGTCGGAGACGCGGGCGGCTTCGTCGATGATGACCAGAGATGCAGCGGAGAAGCCGCGGATGGTGGTTTCGTTGCCGGGGAGAGCGACGATGCGGGAGCGGTTGGGGAATTCGAGGCTGAGTTGGTTGCGAGTGTCGGTTTTGCGGGGGAGGTTTAAGGTGTGGAGGAGGCTCACGATCTTACCGTAGAGTTCGCCGGATTGGCGCAGGGAAGGGGAGAGGATGAGCGTTAGTGTGGCTGGGGAGTGGAGGGCCTGATAGAGGGCGCGGATGGCGGCAGTTGTGGATTTGCCCCACTGGCGGGTGCAGTTGACGATGATGCGGTTTTGAGGCGTGTCGAGGATTTGGGATTGGGCGGGGTCTGGAGTGAAGTTGAGGCAGTGCCGGGCCCATTCTGAAGGTGTTTTGTAAGTTGCCTTAGTTTGTTGTGATGGCAGGTTATCTATACGGAATCGACCTATGGCTTTGTGATAGGCGTAGACTGGCTTTTGTTTATTGGACATGGTGTCACCTCGGTAGTTGATTGTGAGGGGAGGGTGTTGCGGGTTGGATGGATTGGGACGGGTTGGGACTGATTGATCGAGGGGAAGTGATTTGTTGTGATGGGGTTAGGGGAGCTTAAGATTTTTTGAAATAGTTGTGAATCTTGTGGTGTGTTTGTAACGCTGGGGTCGTTTTAGCACCAGATTGACCATATTATCGCGGCAAAGCATAGAGGGTCATCGGAGTTATCCAATCTTGCACTGTCCCGCACCCGCTGCCGCCACGCGGATGCAGGTCAGAACAATATTTTCAGCCCGAACTGAATGATCCGGGGATCGAGGGCGGAACTGATTACGCCGAAATTGGCGTTGCCGAGTGCGGTGCCAGGGGATCCGAAGTTGGCGTGGTTGAAGCCGTTAAAGAACTCGGCGCGGAACTGCGTGCTGATGCGCTCGGTGACGCGGGTGTTTTTGGTAATAGAGAAATCGAAGTTGGTGAGGCCGGGAGTGCGGACGTCGGGGAGGGTCCGGGACGTGTTGCCGAAGGTGAAGGGTGAGGGCTGGGAGAAGACGGCGGTATTGAACCAGCGATTGAGGGTACGCTCGCCGCCGGAAAGCTTCGCGCTGGTGCCGTTATTGTTGGGACGGGAGCCGCCGCCGAATGAGTTGGTCTGATTGGAGGCGGTGCCGATGCCAAGGGGGAAGCCACCCTGAAGCGTGACGATGCCGTTGACCTGCCAGCCGCCGGCGAGGATCTGCATCGGGCCGCGGGCGGTGCCGAGGAAGGATTTACCTCGGCCGAACGGCAGTTCCCAAGTGCTGGAAAACACGACCCGGCGAGCGACGTCGAAACCGGCCAGGGAGCGGTCCAGGTAGCGCTGATTGTTGTTCTGGAAGCCGGCGTCGGAGACAACGGCATGGGACAGCGGAGTGCCAATCTGCTTAGCGGCGGTAAAGGCCCCGAGGAAGCTGAAGCCGTGGCTGAAGCGGTGCTCGAGTTTGAGCTGGATTGAGTGATAGATGGTCGATCCTGTGCGAACGTCGCGCTGCAGGACGCTCGTGTACTGTGGAAATGGGCGGAGAAGTTGACCGCGCGCGACTGTGGGCTGGGCGAGGGCACCGACGGCGACAAAGTCCCGGAAAGGATTGGGAACCTGAGCCTGGAGTTGGGCGCCGAGGGAGAGGTACTGGTCGGGAAGTTGGTTGATTTCGAGGGTGACGGGCAGACTGGTGCCTTTGTTGGCGCTCCAGGCAATATCGAAAAGAAAGTTGCCGGGAAGTTCGCGCTGGATGTTGAAATTCCATGCCTGGGCGTAGGCGGAGCGGTCGGCGTAGCGGACGGTGTTGAGACCCTGGCCGAGCTGCGTCAAGAGCCCCTGGCTGGCACCGGGACCGCGAAGAACACCTCGGGGAAACGGGTTGCTGAGGCGGTCGGCCGGCGTGATGCCGCCATCGAGCGAGCTTACAAACTGGGTGACAGCTGTGAAGCCCTCATTGGCATTGGCGGGTCCGGCGCCGTCGCCGGTGTTGGGCAGGAAGAAAAGGCCGTAGCCTCCACGGAAGACAGTTCGGGTATTGAGTTGATACGCGAAGCCGAAACGTGGCCCCCAATTGTTCCAATTGGTCTGTTTCTGACGGGTGCCGTTGCCATCGACGCCGGCGAAGCGGAGGCCGCCGCGAAGATCGGGGATGCCGACGCGCGGACCGATGGGGTTGGGGGCAGACTCATCGAAGTAGCTCATGCGGTTCCAGCGCTCGCCGCGGCCAGTTTCGACTTCATAGCGCACGCCCAAATTGAAAGTGAGTTTCTGGCTGAATTTGAAGTCGTCCTGGAAGTAGCCGCCAAAGTAGCGGTAGTTGACCGAGATCGGCGGCTGGATATCGATGTTGCCGGAGTTGGGCAGACCAAGGAGGAAGGAGGCGACGCTGTGGCCGGAGTTGGCGGGGATTCTGAGAGGATCGGAACTGGTGAATCGGCCGTCGAAGAAGAACTGGCCCTGGGAGATGACGGGCTCAAATTCGTTGAGAAGGATGACACGGTAGTCGGCACCGACTTTAATGTTGTGACGGGAAGTGACCTTGGTGATGTTGCCCTGGAGGGAGTGTGTAAGGTCGCCGCGGCGGATGTTGTCGGTGCCTCGCTGTTGAATGGCGCGGAAGCCGGTGGGCATGAAAGCGGGAAGGGCGCGGACGCCGACCTGGTTGTTGTACTCGGCCGGAAAACCGAGAGTGGTGAGGTCGAGGCCGTTGAGAGGGGGGTCGCGGGCGACCCACTGGCGGACGAAGCCGTAGCGGATATTCAGCAGGAGTGTAGGAGTGAAGGTATAAGTGTCGTCCAGCGAGAGGTTGCGTGCGTTTACGTCGATGGGCATGCCACTGCCGCCGGGATTGACCCAACCGGCACCGTTGCCGAAGAAGTCAAAGCCGCCGCGGTTGATGTTGCTCCAGGAGAAGCGTCCGAAGAGTTTGTGGCGGTCATTGAATGAGTGATCGAGACGGGTGGAAAACTGGTCCTGAACGTTAGGGGCGACACCGGCACGGGCCCAATTGTTGACACGGGCGGGCCCGGTGCCATCCGAGATCGGTGTGGGCCAGAAGTTCCGGACTTTGGCAGCGACGGAGTCGATGCGGTTGGCGGGGATACGGTTGCCGGGGAATAGATCGCGGAGGAAGGATCCGGCGGCGGCGGGATTGGGGCGGGTGGTGTTTGGATCGGCGATCGTGATGAGCTGACCGGCGGGGTTGAAGGTTGAAGTGTAATCACCTTGGAGTTGCTCGGGGGTTGGAATGGTATAGGTCTGGGAGAGGGCACGGCGGTCGCGCAGGCCCTCGTAGCTGACGAACCAGAACGTGCGGTTCTTGATCAGCGGACCGCCGGCCGTGGCACCGAACTGGTTGAGCACGTTGCGAGACTTGCGGCGGCCAGCGCGATTATTGAAGAAATTGTTGGCATCGAAGGCGCTATTGCGGAGGAACTCATACATCGTTCCATGGATCTCGTTGGTGCCGGATTTGAAGACGAGGTTGACGACGCCGCCGCCAGTGCGGCCGAACTCGGCGGTGAAATTGCCGCTCTGGACCTTGAACTCCTGAATGGCATCGACGGAGGGAGTGAATCCAGGTGCGTTGGTGGTGGCGGCGTTGGCGGGGACGCCGTCGATGAGAGTCTCATTGGAGAGGGGCTGGCTGCCGTTCATGCTGAAGTAGCCAGAGGCGTAAGCGTTGGCGCGGGCGGGAAGATTCCCGAACTCGCCCAGGGGCTGGGCACCGGCGGTGAGCGAGATGAGCGCGAAGGTGTTGCGTCCGGCCAGCGGGAACTCAACGATCTTGCGGTTGTCGACAACCTGGCCCAGCGCGGAGGTGTTGGGCTGCAGGAGCGGGGTTTCGGCGGTAACCTGGACGGATTCTGCGGCGGTGCCGACTTCGAGTGCGATGTCGATACGAAGACTCTGGTTCACCTCGACAACGACGTTGGGACGGATCATCTTCTTGAACCCGGTGGATTCGGCCTCGATGCGGTAGGAGCCGGGAGGAATTAACGCAAACAGATACGAGCCGTCCGCATTGCTTTGCTGGACGCGGCGTTCGTTGGTGTTGACGTTGATGACTGCGATGCCAGTTCCGGGAACAACGGCACCGGAACTATCCTGAACGGTGCCAGAGATGGTGCCGGTGAACGACTGGGCGAAACAAGCAGCAGCCGCGAGAACCAAGAGTATGAGCTTCATGTGGGTATCCTTCCCTGTGGACGGTCGATCAGGCGTTGACGTTCTTGCGTTTCCAGTATTCCATCGTCGGACCCGTGTAGACACCCTGGCCGACGACGGCGCGTTGTTGCAATGCGGCCATTTCCTCTTTGCTAAACGGCTTGAAGTTCTGGACCGTGCGGATGTTGTCCTCCATCTGGCCCTGTGTGCCGGCGCCGCAGATGGCGACGTGGACCGGCTGGCTCAAGGTGTAGCGGAGACATTCCGTGGGGCTGAGGGAGCGCAGCAGAAAGGCTTTGCAGAAGACCTTAATGGCTTGAATCGCGATGCCCATTTCGACGGCGATGGGAAATGGGTTTTTTTCAAAGCTCAGATAGGCGTGGTCAGCCGCGTGAATCGGCATGAGGACGGAATCCCACTTGGAATAGGCCTTGAGCATCTTTGCGTGGATTTCGGGGTCGTAGTGGCCCGTGAACCCGATGAAACGGCATTTCCCAGCCTTTTTCGCGGCTTCGAATGCTTCCATGGCGCCACCAGGGGAGAAAATCTTTTCGATTTCCTCGTTGTTTTGCAGGCCGTGCATCTGCCAGAGATCGACGTGATCCGTCTTGAGACGCTTGAGCGAAAGGCTCAGTTCGACTTCGGCTTCCTGGCGGGAGCGTTTGGTGGACTTGGTGGTGAGGAAGACGTTCTTGCGAACCCCGGAAAGCCCGATACCATAGGCTTCTTCGGCCCTGCCATCCCAATAGCTGTGGGCGCAATCAAAGAAGTTGAGGCCGAGATCATACATGCGACGGACATGATCAGCCGCAGAGGCAACCGTGGGATGGAGGTCCATGCGGGCCCCGCCCTGGGCGATGACGGTGACCTTGACGCCGGTCTTGCCGAACTCCTTCATGGGGATGCCGCCGGCCTTGGGTTTTGCCGGGGCGGCGGAAGCAGTGGAAATCGATGCGCCAGAGACGGCGCTTCCTACGAATATTCTGCGTTTCATGAGTCCTCTTTCAAAGTTAAAGATTAGTAGTGCAGCGAGCCTTTATCGGCTATGCGGACGCGATAGACCGAGGTGCGGGCCGTTACGTAAAGTGTTTGCAGGTCGTCCCCGCCGAAGGCACAGTTGGCGGGCGTTTCGGGGAATTCAATGACGCGGAGCAACTTGGCTGCGGGGGAGTAGACGCAGATGCCCCGGCAGGAGGTGTAGATATTCCCATTGGCGGCCACGCGGAGGCCGTCGGGTGCGCCGTCGACCGAAGCGATGAACTCGCGCTGGTTGGAGGCGTTGCCGGATTTATCCACATCGAAGGCGAAGATCTTACGCGCGGCGGAGTCGGCAACATATAGGGTCTTGCCGTCCGGGGTGAGGGTGATGCCGTTAGGGCGGTCGAGTTTGGCGGTGATCAGAGACAACTTGCCGGAGGGTGAGATGTGATAGACGCCATTAAAGCCGAGTTCCTGGGGTTCGAGGACGGCTTTAGAAGCGGGGTCGGTGAAGTAGACATGGCCGTCTTTGCGGACGACGAGATCGTTGGGAGAGTTAAGGCGCTTGCCCTGCCACGTGGAGGCGAGTACGGTGAGCTTGCCGTCCTTCGACATGCGGACAACACGGCGGCCGTCGCGTTCAGCGGTGTGGAGGCGGCCCTCGATGTCCATGGCGTTACCGTTGGCGGCGAGACTGTGATTGCGAAGGATCTCAACGGGTTTGCCGGGAGTGAGCTTCTGAATGCGGGAGTTGAAGATATCGCTGAAGACAAGATAGCCGTCCCGGGACCAAACGGGGCCTTCGACGAAGCCGAAGCCACCGACGACTTTTTCGACACCGGGCGATTGGACGGCGGTTTCGGGAGCCGGGCCATCGGCCTGGAGTTCGATGCGCCACTGCCACGATTTGCCTGCGGCGAGTAGGACGCGGCCCTTGCCGGTGTTTAACGAGTTCTGGGTGCCGAACCATGGCTCAGGGCTGAAGTAACCGACTTTCGGCCCGCCGAAGACGTTGAAGCGGACCAAGGGCTCGGCTTCGATGGACGAGGCCTGCTGGGCAATACGGAGGGATAGGCCCTGCGGGTCGTTGAGAAGCACGTAGGGCTGGCTCTGATAGCCGGCGAGAGGCATGGCGACGAGCGCGTTGAAATCGCCGAGGCGCGTGGGGCTGTCAAACGATCGCGGTTGCTCTTCGCCGCTGAGGACACCCTTGTCATTGCGGAGGAGTTGCACGGTGCTGGGGGTGACAAAGGTCATATCCTCGGCTTTGGATCCGGTGAGAAACGGGATATTGAACGCGATGTGGTTCCCGATGGCGAAGGGCATGGGCGCGGCGTTGGCGGCGCCGGAGGTGACGATGTAGTTGATGGAGATGTGGCCCGCGGCGAGTTCATAGGCGGCCTGCACGGAGAAGGCGAACGGGTAAGATGTGCGAGTGGTGGAGGAGTCGCGGAGCTCGACCGTGGTGCGAGCGCCGGTCTTGTTCGCGGTACTGACGGTTACCGTCCACGGCATGCTGCGGGCGAAGCCGTGGCAGGGCATCGGGTAATTGTTGTTGGCGACAGGATAGGTACCTTCGCCACAGCTTGTCTTGGGGATGGTGCCGACGGGGTATTGAGCGCCGACGGCCGGCCAGAGCAGAGGGCCTTTACCCTGGAAGCCTAGGCCCGGCGAGTAGTCGCGGGCGTGGTAGAGCAACTCCACCCACTGGCCGCGAAAGCGGACGCGGTAACTAGATAGTTCTCCTCCCTGTGAAGGGGCGATGGCGGCTTCGACGCCGGCGAGATTGTCGCGCAGGACGATGACTTCGGGAGAGCCCGGGCCCTTGGCGGGTTCGCGTGTCACGGTGTATCGCTCCTGGCCGAAGCCAGTGGATAGGGTGAATGCGACGGCGAGGAGAAGGCGTTGGAAGTTCATCGGGTTCACTTTGAGTCCTCAAGTAAGCCAAACGAGATGACATCCGCGCCTGCGGCGATGGCAACGTGCTGCTTGCCACGGATTGTGAAGGTGACCGGCTGAGCGGTGATGGATTGACCTGTGTTGAAGTTCCAGACGGTTTTTCCAGTCTTGGCATCCAGCGCGACGAACTGGCCATTCACCTCGCCCGAAAATAGGAGACCGCCTGCGGTGGACAGAAGGCCGCCGCCAAAGCCGGTGGAGCCGATGCGTTGGGACTCCCACTTCAGCTTCCCGGTGGTTAGGTCGAGCGCCCGGACATAGACCTTCCACGAGTCGTCCCTGAGATTGACGTCGCCCGTGGCACGGTACTGGAAGCCGCCGGGGCGGAACTCCTCGGTGGACTTATATGCCATGCCGCAGCCCTCCTGGGCGACGACATAAAAGAGGCCGGTATCGGAGCTATAGGCTGGGGACATCCAATTGGCAGCACCAATGGCCGCTGGGCACACCTTCGTGCCTTTCAGGCTGGGCTCAATGCCGGGCACGAGGATGGGCCGGCCTTCGGGGGTAAGTCCGCTGGCCCAGTTTAACTGTTTGACGAAGGGGGCTCCGGTGAGGAATTTGCCGGTGACGCGGTCCAACAGATAGTAGAAGCCGTTGCGGTCGGCATGGGCCATGAGTTTGCGCATCTTGCCCTGATAGAGAGCGTCGACAAGCACGGGAATTTCCACGGCGTCCCAATCCATGGTGTCGTGCGGGGTGAACTGGAAGTACCACTTGAGCTTGCCGGTGTCGAGGTCGAGGGCGACGACGCACTCGGTGTAGAGGTTGTCCCCTTTGCGGACATCGCCGTTGAAATCGGGCGCCGGGTTCCCGATGCCCCAATAGAGGAGGTTCAGTTCGGGATCGTAGCTGCCGGTAAGCCAGGTATTGCCGCCGGCGTGTTTCCAGGAATCGCCGGCCCAGGTTTCGTTACCGGGTTCGCCAGGTTTCGGGATGGAGTTGAAGCGCCAGAGACGCTCGCCGGTGACGGCGTCGTAGGCGTCGAGGAATCCATTGAGGCCGTGGTCGCCGGGAGCAATGCCGGCGAGAACCTTTCCCTTAACCACCATGGGCGCTGCCGGGGACCAGTAGCCGTCGCTAGCCTCGGCGATTTTGGATTCCCAGATTACGTTTCCGGTGGTCGCGTTCAGAGCAACGAGAAAGGCGTCAGGGGTTGTGAAATAGACCTTATCGCCCCAGACGGCGACGCCCCGGTTGGGGCCCTTTTCGCGGCGGGGTATGCGCTGATAGTCCCAGATTTTCCGGCCGGTGCGGGCGTCGAGCGCGTAGACCTCATTGGGCTGGGTGACGTACATGACGCCATCGACGACGATGGGTACGGCCTGCAGACGCGAGGCGTTAGGAACGCGGAAGATCCACTTGGGAACGAGCCGGTTGACGGTGGATAGATTGATTTGATTCAGAGGACTGTGCCGGCGGCTGTCGTAGCTGCCGTTGTAATGCAGCCAGTTGGAGGCAGTGGCTTCCAAAAGCTGCTTGTCCGTCACCTGCGCCGAAAGCGTGACTGCAAGAAAAAGCGCCGCAACCCGTTTGTTCATTCTCATCTACCAACCTCGTTTTCACCTTGCTGCTCAATTCTAATTTTGTTGCGTGCCTGGCGGCTTAACATCGCGACCAGATCCTGGAAATCTTTCGGACTCAGCACCTTGTGTATATTGCGCGGCATTGGTGATCTTTTGCCGTATTCGATGGAGCGGACTTCCTGCTGGTCGAGCAGATGGAGCTTTCCTTCACGATCGAGGATCTGGAGCGAGAAAGCGTCTTCATTGCGGACCACGCCGTTAATTATAGTGGCGGCTGTGGTGGTGACCTTAACAGGGCGGAAGCCGGGGCTGATGGGGAGTTCTGTCGTGAGCGAGTCGCGCAGTTTCTGAAGAGTCAGTTGGGCGCCGGCGCTGGAGAGATCGGGGCCGAACTTTCCACCTTGGCCGCGGATCATGTGGCAGCCGCTGCATCCAGCCGGGCCGGTGAAGACATTCATACCGTTTTCGACATCGCCGGGCACATTGTTGTCCGACGCGGTGGCGCGGATGTTACGGATGAAAGCGACGATCTTCCACACCTCGGTTTCGGGGAAGGGGGACCCAGGCATGGGGCTGCCAGGGATACCGTTCTTGATGGCGTCAAAGATGGCGGATTCGCTTAACCGGAAGTAGCGGCGGTTGGCGTTCAGGGACGGGGCCCGGTCGCCGTCGGAGCCGTCGGGGCCGTGGCATCCGGTGCAAGTCTTGTTAAAGAGCGCGCGACCGGCGGCAACGGCTGCCGGCGATTCGCCGTGAGGATTTTTGGGTTTTTCGGCGGGCGCGGAAAAGGCGGCACTCGCCATTGCGAGCGCCGCCAGAGTAATTAAGGTTTGGTTTCGGAAATGGGTCATGGGATGTTGCTTCTTCAGAAGGTAAGGCGGGCGTTAAGTTGGATGATACGCGCTCCGCGGGTGCTAGTAAAGCGGCCGAAGTTGGCGGCATTGATGTTGGTGGCGATTCCGGAGAAGTTGGTGTGGTTGGCGACGTTGAATGAGTCAAAGCGAAGCTGCAGTTTCGCTTGCTCGCGCAGTGCGAAATTCTTGCTCAGGCTGAAGTCGGCGCGGACCTGGCCTGGGGCCCGGATGAACCCGTTGCCGGCGCTTCCCGGACGCAGGGTGGCACCGGATGCGGCGACGATCGGAACGGGAGCGAATGCGGCGCGGTTGAGGTAGACGAGCGTTTCGCGATAGTTGGAGTTGATGGCGTTACCGCCGATGTAATCGGGACGGCTGCCCTGGAGAGCGGAACCCTGGCTGACGGTGATCGGCTCGCCGGTATTGGCGCGAAAGATGCCGGTGACTTGCCAACCGCCGAGAGCGTGTCGGACCAGAGGGTTCGACTTTGAACGGAGTTGTGGGAGGTCATAGATGGCGTCTGTGGTGAAGTAGTGTGGAATGTCGCCCCCGGACGGGCCGCGGTCGGCGCGAGGGTTGAAGAAGTCCTGTGTGCGGACATCCTGATCGCCCTGATAGTAGGCGCCGATGTCACCGCCGCCGGTGGAGAGGGCTTTGCCCCAGGTGTAGTGAACGGCACCGACGAGGTTGCGGGAGTAGCGCTTGCGGAGCGAGGATTGCCACGAGGCGTAGACGGTATTCTGGGAGTTATCAACGTAGTAGCCATCGTTGAGATTGGGGTTGGGGCGAAGACCCGTGGCGCGGTCGACAGCGTTGAAGACGCGGTGGAGCGGGAACTTGACGCCGCGATTGCCGACGAAGGCGGTCTCAAGGACCAGGTTGGAACTGAGTTCGCGCTGGATACCTAAGTAGAGGTTCATGGAGTAGGGGTTCTGGAAGCGTGGATCAAAAGCGGCAAAGACGTTGATGCGTCCGGTGCGGATCGTTTCGGCTTCGACGACGGCGCGGGCGTCGTCGTTATAAGTCGGATAGCGGAGGTTGGCGCTGGCGACTTCCTGCTTACTGAGGATGGTGCGGAAAGGGACTGTGCGGGTGGCAACGGACTGTCTCACCAGACCCTGCATGTGGGGGCTGAAGAGCAGGCCGAAACCGCCCCGGATAACAGTCTTGCTTTTACCGTCGGGGTTGTAGCTGAAGCCGAGGCGAGGGCCCATATTGACTCCCTTGTCGCTTTCGAAGGGATTGTTGGGGTCGCGCCACGGGCCAAACTGGAACCGGTCGTTGAGGAGCCCGTCGAGATTGTTGAATTCGGCGGGGGCATTGCTGTTCATTGGCCGTGCGACGACGTGGGAGAAGAAGTCATAGCGCAGGCCGATGTTGATGACCAGTTTAGGCGTGATGCGCCAATCGTCCTGGGCGAAGACACCGATGTCGTGGCTATTGCCGTTATGGAAATTGGGACCGAAGGTGACGTTAATCGTGGTGGGGATATTGGCTAGAAGGTCGGCGCGACCGATATAGGAAATGGTTGGATTGGCGACTTTGACGCGCCCGCCGGTGCGGTGCACAAAATTACCACCGAACTTGAGCGAGTGCTTGCCAAGATTACGGGAGTACTTCTGGTCGAGGGTCCAAGTCGGGCCGTATTGGGACCAGATCTGACTGGAGGCAGTAGTGAAGCCGAGGCTGGAAGAGATTGCCGGGATGCGGCGGCCGAACTGGTTCTTTTCGGTGCCCGGGCCTTTTTGGTTGAGGAAACCATCGAAGGTTTCGAGATCCTGCAGGTTAAACCCGAAGCGGGTTTCCGCAGTCCACTTGGCGCGTCCGGTGACAAAGCTGGCGGTGCCGCGCTCCTGAAAGCCGTGGAACTCGGTATCGTTGGCGATATAGTACATAGGCTCGACGCGATAGGGACGACCGTGGGTCCAAGTAAGGGCGAGGTTGCTGTAATTGGAGAGGCGGAAGTCGCCCTTAGTGACGATGTGATTGTCGTGGGACCTGGCGGTGCGGGCGTCCTGGTAGAAGCCAACATCGGCGGTGGCAGCGTAGGGTTGATTGGGCAAAGGGATGGTATCGAGGGCTGTCTTAAATGCGGGATTGGCCCGAAGCATCTCGTCCCGTAGGCGGGGCGTGGGGGAGTTGCCGCTGACGGGCGGTGAACTGACCTCGCGATAGCCTTCGTAGGTTGTGAAAAAAAAGATTCGGTCCGGCTTGACAGGGCCGCCGGCGGAGGCACCGAACTGGTTGTAGGTGAGGGGCGCTTTGCTGGACAGAAATTGATTGCGGGCATTGAGAGTGCGACTCTGAAAGTTTTCAAACAGAGAGCCGTGGAGGGCGTTGGAGCCAGACTTGGTGATGAGGTTCACGTTGCCGGCGAGGGCGCTGCTGTATTCGGCAGGAATTATGCCTTTGACCACCTGGACTTCCTGGATGGCCTCAATGCTGATCATGTCGATGTAGTTGAAGTTGGTGAACAGAGCGCCGGCGCGGCCCTCCGAATTGCCGTTGGCATCGGTGCCGTCGACCGTAAACGTAGTGCCGGAGCGGCCAAGCCCGTTGAGGCGAACGCCCCCGTCCCGGTTGCCGTGGCCCGGACCGCCACCGGAGTTGCTGACGGTGACGCCGGTGCCGAGGCTTAGGAGATTCGTGAAATTGCGGCGGGCAAGGGGGAGACCGGCAACCTGAG
>JBKJUN010000726.1:0-5017 GCA_046590555.1 Bryobacter sp.
CTCGCTGAGGGCTTCAAAGAAGGACTTGTAGTCGATGAAGCCTTCGCCCATTGGGACGGCCTGGATGAAGGGGAGGCCTTCGCGGTAATTGACCAGGGCTGAGTCGTATTTGTAGCGAGGACGTTTAACGTAGTCGGCGAAGGTGACGTTGTAATCTGCGGCTCGCTTTGCGGCTTCGCGCAGAGAAGCGGCGATCATGCGGAGTTGGCGGGTGTAATCGTGGGCGGGGTTCTCGTAGCCGGTGAAGATGCGGACCATCGAGCCGCCTAGATCGTGAGCTAGCTTGGCCAGTTCGATGAGGTATTGGGTCTGGATCTCGGTGGTTGGGACGTCGGGATGTTCGAGGTCTGCGGTGATGTTGGAATAGCCCGCGAGACAGAGGTTCTTGAGACGCTTCTTTTCGAGGAGGCGGCGGAGCTTAGTGCGGGCGGCTTCGTTGTAATCGAGGATCGAAACGTGGGGGCGCTTGGCGGCCAGCATGACGCCGCCGAAGCCTAGCTCTTTTGCTTTGTCGATGATCTGTTCGACGCTGAGGGCGGGTTGGCCCCAGAAGCCGGCGTAGCTTACGGAATGGAGGAGTAGGGTGCTCATTGTTTGAATGCCTCGGCGATGATGAGTTGGGCGTCCTGCTGGATCTGTTGCAGGTGGTTGGGGCCGTGGTAGCTTTCGGCGTAGATTTTGTAGACGTCTTCTGTGCCGGAGGGGCGGGCAGCGCACCAGCCGCCTTCGGTTACTAGCTTCAAGCCGCCGATGGACTGGTTGTTGCCAGGGGCGTTGGTAAGGATCTGCTGGATGGGCTCGCGGGCTAGAGTGGTGGCTTTGATGTCGCTGGGTTTGAGGTTGCCCAGAATTTTCTTTTGTTGCGCATTGGCTGGGGCGTCGATGCGGGCGTAGGATGGGTCGCCAAGGGTCTTGGTGAGTTCCTTGTAGACTTCGCCGGGATCGCGATTGAGTTTGGCGGTGATTTCGGCAGACAACAGTGCTGCTGTGATGCCATCTTTGTCTGTGGTCCAGACCTTGCCGTTGCGACGGAGGAAGGTGGCACCGGCGCTTTCTTCTCCGACGAAGCCGAGGCTGCCGTTGACGAGGCCATCGACGAACCACTTGAAGCCTACCGGGACCTCGTAGACTTTGCGATTGATTTGGGCGGCGACGCGATCGATCATCGAAGAGCTGACGATGGTTTTGCCTACCTGCGTGTTTGCGCCCCATTCTGGACGGTTGGTGAAGAGGTAGTGGATGCAGGTGGCGAGGTAGTGATTGGGCGGGAGGAGGCCTGCGGACTTGGTGACGATGCCGTGGCGGTCGTGGTCGGTGTCGCAGGCGAAGGCGACATCGAAGCGGTCTTTGAGGCCGATGAGGCCTTGCATGGTGTAGGCAGAGGAGGGGTCCATGCGGATCTTGCCGTCCCAGTCGAGAGTCATGAAAGAGAAGGTCTTGTCGACTTTGTCGTTTACTACTGTGAGGTTGATTTTGTAGTGGTCGGCGATGGGTGCCCAGTAGTGGACGCCGGCGCCGCCCAGAGGGTCAGCCCCCATGCTGATGCCTGAGGCGCGGATTGCGTCGAAGTCGATGACGCTATCGAGGTCTTCGATGTAGTTGCGCATGTAGTCGTGTTCGACTGTGGTGGGTGCGTGGAGGGCTTGTTCGAAGGGGATGCGCTTTACGCCGTGCAGCTTGTTGGCCAAGAATTCGTTGGCGGTGTTTTGGATCCAGGTGGTGGCTTCACTGCCGGCCGGGCCACCGCTGGGTGGGTTGTATTTAAAGCCGCCGTCTTCGGGTGGGTTGTGGGAGGGAGTGATGACGATGCCGTCGGCGTTGGTTGCGTTGAGGATCGCGTGGGAGATTGCTGGCGTGGGTGTGTAGCCGTCGTTGGGAGCGATGCGGACTTCGATAGAGTTTGCTGCGAGGACTTCGAGGGCGCTGCGGTAGGCAGGGACGGAGAGTGGGTGTGTGTCGATGCCAAGGAAGAGGGAGCCGGTGGTGTTCTGCATCTGGCGATAGAGAACGATGGCCTGGGTGGTGGCGAGGATGTGGTCTTCGTTGAAGGTTGTGTTGAGGGAGGAACCGCGATGGCCGGAGGTGCCGAAGGAAACGCGCTGGGCGGGGTTCGCTGGATCGGGGTGGAGGCTGTAGTAGGCGGCCTCTAGTTTTGCTAGATCGACAAGAGTTGTGGGATGGGTGCCAGCGGCAGGGTGGACGCTCATGGGTGTCCTTCTATTATTGCCGATGCCACTGGGCCGCCGATGTTGCTTAAGTACGGATTGGAGGGTTTGGCGTCACGGTTCTCTGGCTACCAGAAGATAGCCTACGGATACTTTACGGATGTTTTGGCGTTGTCCTGAGGGCCAGATGATTTCAATGTTGTCAATGTAGCCTGTCTGCCCAAGGCCAATGTGGACGGGCACATGGATTGAGGAAGCGTAGCTGACGCTGGTGGTCATTATGTTGGTGCTGGTGCCGATGCGGATGATCGCACCGATTCCGTCACGGTTCGATTTTGTTCCTTGAAGCCAGATATCTATGTAGTTGTTCTTGTTGGTGCTGGTGTTGCGCCAGATCTCGACTGGTTCACCTAAAGAGGTGACGACGATGTCGGTTTTGCCGTCGCTGTCGAGATCGGCGAAGGCGGCGCCTCTGTGGGCTTTGATCGCTGCTTCCAGGCCAGATTGGGTGGCTTCGAATTTGCCGGTGCCGGTGTTGCGGAAGACGGTGCTCGCCTGTTTGTAGGTGGCGGCTTCGAATTTCTCTACGATGTCGTTGACGTGGGAATTGGCAGTGAAGAGGTCTTTGTGGCCGCCGTTGCCGAAGTCGACGAGGCCGACGCCCCAGCCGGCGATTTTGTTTGTTAAGCGGCTGAGTTGTGATCTGTTGGTTTGATCGGAGAAGTTGCCTGCACCTTCGTTGCGGAAGAGTGGGTAGGTTTCGCCGGTGAGGGCAGTTACTACAATGTCTGGCTTGCCGTCGTTGTCGTAGTCGCGGAAGTCTGTGCCCATGCTGGCGATGGGTTTGCCGCTGTCGAGAAGGGCGACGCCAGAGAGTAGGGCTACTTCTTCAAACTTGCCTTTGCCGAGATTGTGGAAGAGGAAGTTGGGGAGGTTGTCGTTGGTGATGAAGGCGTCTATGCGGCCGTCGGCATCGTAGTCGGCGAAGGCGATGGACATGCCTCGGCCTAAATGTTTTGCGAGGCCCGAAGAGATTGTGACGTCTTCGAATTTGCCGTTGCCCAAGTTTCGATAAAGCTGGTTGGGCCGGGGATCGTAGTAGCGCGGGTGGCAGTAGACGCGGAGGCCTTTGGCTTGGTCGCCGCAGAAGCGGGGCTTGGCTAGATCGATGCGGCCGTAATTGGTTACTAGTAGATCTAGCTTGCCGTCGTTGTCGAAGTCGAACCAGCCGGCGGCGACGGACCATTCGCTCGACTGGATTCCGGTGTTCAGGAGTTCTTCGAATTTTCCTTTGCCATTGTTGCGGTAGAGGTGGTTTGAGTAGAGGCCGGCGACGAAGAGATCGATGTGGCCATCGTTGTCGAAGTCGCCGGCTGCTGCACCCATTGAGTAGCCGGTGCCTGCGAGATTGGCTTCGTTGGTTACGTCGGTGAAGTTCATGTTGCCGTCGTTGCGGTAGAGCTTGTTTGGGTGTTTGGTTTTGAGGTCTGGCAGTGAAGCGCCGTTGGTGAAGAAGAGGTCTGGGCGGCCATCGTTGTTGTAATCGAAAATGGCTAGGCCACCGGGCATGGTTTCTACCATGTGCTTGTCGGCGGTGGGGTTGTTTTGCAGGACGAAGGGCGGGGCAGTGGGGACTGCCGTGAAGTGGATCTGGGCGAAGAGTAGGAGCAGAAGCGGGTTCATTGAGGAGGCGTGATTTCTGGCACGTCATCCTGCTTGCGGGAGCGGGCCTGGATCTCCTGATATTTTGCCATGGCAAGTTTTGCGGCTTCGGTTTGACCGCTGGCTTGATAGGCGCGGGCGAGCTGGATCTGGAGGCTGCCGTCGGTGTCTAGCGGTAGGGCGGCTGTGACGTGCGGGAGGGCTTCTTTGGCCTTGCCGAGGGCGAGGAGGGCACGGGCGTAGGAGGCTCGGGTGGCGAGAACATTGGGTGCGAGTTTTGCGGCCTTGGCCAGGAAGGGTTCTGCGCGCTCGGGGAGTTGCTGCGCCAAAAACAAATCCCCCTGTAAATGATTTATGTCGGCGGCGTCTGGTTCCTTTGACAGCAGTTGGGTAGTGAGCTTTTGAGCTTCTTCGTAGTTCTTGAGTGAGAGGTAGGTGGAAGCGAGTTCACGCTGGAAGTCTGGCTGGTCTGGCACTAACTGGAGGGCTTGCTTCCAGGCAACGGCCGCGTCGGCGTGGCGGTTTTGGTCGCGACTGGTTTCGGCAATGTAGCGGAAGGATTCGGGGGTGCCGGGTTTTAGGTTGTTGAAGGCTTCGGCGGCTAGCTGGTTGTAGGCGCGGGTACGCCAGTAGAGGTTCATGGCGGTGTTGGCGGACTTTGAAAGACGGATGGAGTTGGTGAAGCGGCCAGCGAGGAATTCGCATTCGGCAGTTTTGAGTGTGCAGTTTGGGGCAGGCAGACGGGCCTCGGCTGCTTCTTCGTGGAGGGCCCATTCGGGGTTGCCGTTGGTGCGATAGATGTCGGCGATGGAGGTTCTCAGGCCGTGGAGAGAAGGTGTTTTTTCGAGGGCCTTGCGATAGAAGAAAAAGGCGGCGCGACGCTGGCTGGTCTTTGAGCGGGAATCGGCGAGGAGAGCGAAGAAGGGGCCGGATTCAGGGTAGAGTTTTTCGAGTTGGGCGAAGGTTTCGAAGGCGAGGGCTTGGTAGGTGCGCCCGAGTTCGTAGTAGAGGCCGAGTTTCTCGAGGTGTGGGATGGCGCGGGCGGGTTGGTTGGAAGTGTTGGCGGCATCGATCAACATCTGCCGGGCTTCGAGGTGGTTGGGGTCGAGGGTTGCGAATTTCTCGAGGGGTGCGAGGGCTTTGGCGGGCTGGTTGGTGCGGAGGTAGCTGGCACCGAGGAAGAGTAGCGC